>LJOT01000125.1 GCA_001672075.1 Anabaena sp. CRKS33 | reverse complement strand
TACTTTTAATAACTCATCATCATGTCAAATTACACCCCATTCTCATACAGCAGTTAAATTTTATAGCCAAAAACAAAGAGAAGAAATGGGGAATAATGCTGGTTTAAATTGTGTAGGTCATTATGACTTATTAGGATTTGTGTTATTAACTATTTTTCAGAAATAATCTTTGTAGGGTGCGTTAGCGACAGCGTAATGCACCATTTTGATTTTCTATTTAAATAGAAATTAAATTAGCCGAATGATTCACCTGTTGAGATAACCAATTATATAAACCTTCCAAACCTTCACCAGTAGTAGCAGAAACTTGGAAAACTTGGATTTTGGGATTTACCTGTTTAGCATATTCAAGACAACGCTGAACATCAAAATTGATATAAGGCAATAAATCAATTTTCGTTAAAATCATAATATCACTACTGCGAAACATATAAGGGTATTTAATGGGTTTATCTTCTCCTTCCGTCACCGATAAAATTACCACCTTAGCCCCTTCTCCTAAGTCAAATAAAGCCGGACAAACCAAATTTCCGACATTTTCAATCATCACCACAGAATTAAGGGGCGGATTCAATTCTTGCAGCCCTTTTTCTATCATAGAAGCATCTAAATGACAGCCTGTACCCGTGTTAATTTGTACAACTTTACAACCAGTGGATTTTATTTTTTCAGCATCATTTGTAGTTTCTTGATCACCTTCAATTACACTAATAGTTAATTGATTTTTTAAATCATTAATAGTCCGAGTTAATAATGTGGTTTTTCCCGAACCTGGAGAACTCATTAAATTTAAAGCCAGAATATTTCGACCTTTAAACCAGCCGCGATTTTGGGCAGCTAATAGGTTATTTTTACCTAATATTTCCTGTTCTAAAGATATGGTTGTATTATGGATTTGAGCGTGAATTTGGGGTGCTTCTTCATGATGATGAGAATGAGTAATTACAGTTCCATCTGCTAAAGTATGAGTATGATGATGTTCATTTTCCATATTTGTAATTGTCGTTTGATTATCGTCAAAACAACCGCAAGTTACACACATAATTCCTCTACTTCAATTTCTTTAATTTTGAGTTCTTCACCTGTTATGATATCTAATTTCATACTACCACATTCACAAATTCCGAAAGGTTTATCTATACCAAAAGTTGTACCACATTGACGACATTTAGCCATTCCGGGTATTTCTAAAATTTCTAATATTGCCCCTTCAACTATTGTACCCTGGGCGCAAATATCAAAACAAAATTTAATTGCTTCTGGCATAATAGCCGATAATTTGCCAACTTCTAATAATACTCTTTGGACTTTTTTACCTTGGGCATTTTCGGTGACTATGGCAATGATATTTTGGGTGATTCCGAGTTCGTGCATATTAGGTGATAGTTGATCCGTTACAGTCAAGGAGTATAATGAAGTATACATCAATTTATTTCCTGTTCCTTAAAACTAAAAAAACTTTGTATCTCACGAGCATGGGAACTGCTATAATAATTTTTGTAAAAGATTATAAATATCTTCCGAGTTTGAGTTTTGCATCATGCCAACTAATAGTTTCTCCCCTGTGTGCTTGAGCTATACTTTCTTGTAATTGTTGGTTAAATTCTTGATCAAATAAAATTGCTAAAGTTTCTAATAAAGATTCATATTGCTCAAAACTAATAGCCGCCATAACTGGTTTACCATGTTTGGTAATAATTATTGGCTCTTGTTGTACATCATCTGGCAAATCTAAAATTTGCTGTTGTGCTTCTGTAATTGTCAGGTGTTTTAACATATTCTGGTAACAAATAAGTATTGTATATGATTATATCACTAATTCATGCAGAAGATACCCGACTTCTGTGTTGATGATAGAATTTGTAGGTTGGGTTAAGCGACAGCGCAACCCAACAAAACCGCTAAGAATTTGTAGGTTGGGTTAAGCGACAGCGCAACCCAACAAAACCGCAAAAATGTCGGAAAAAATGTCGGAAGTGTTGGGTTTCCTTCGTCAACCCAACCTACTATAGATTTTAACATATTCTGGGCAGTTGATCACCTACTAGCATATCTATGATTCTTTCTGCACCAAAGGCGGTTTTTAAAAGGACTATTCCTGGTGGGTGGGGAATTATTTCACCTATGATAGAGGCTTGTTTTCCTGTGGGGTGATTTTTCATTGTTGCTAAAATTAAATCGGCTTTTTCTGGAGGTGCAACTATGACTAATTTTCCTTCGTTGGCTAAATATAAGGGTTCTAAACCTAATATCTCACATACTCCATTTACTTCTTCTTTAATGGGAATTGCATTTTCATTAATGCGTATTCCTAAGTTAGAAGTGAGGGCAAATTCATTTAATACTGTGGCTAAACCTCCTCTGGTTGCGTCTCTCATGGCGTGAATTTGGGGACAAATTTTGATAATTTCGGCTACTAATTCATGCAGTGGTTGACAATCACTTTCTATGTCTGTTTCTAATGCTAATTCTCCTCTGGCAATTAATATGGCTGTGCCATGATTTCCTATTTCTCCATTAATAATTACCACGTCTCCCGGTTGAATGTTGCGAGGAGAAATATCAATGTTTGGGGGAATTATGCCAATGCCGGCAGTATTTATAAATAATTTATCGGCACAACCTCTATTAACAACTTTGGTGTCTCCTGTGACTATTTGCACTCCAGCTTTTTGGGCTGCTTTCTGCATACTATCTACAACTTTTCTTAATGTTTCTATGGGTAAACCTTCTTCTAAAATCATACTACAAGTTAGATATAAGGGTTTTGCCCCACTGACGGCTAAATCATTAATTGTACCATTAATTGCTAATTCTCCTATGTCTGAACCAGGAAAAAATAAAGGATCTACTACATAGGAATCTGTGGTAAATGCTAATCGCTTTCCATGTTGAGAAAGACTGGTTAAATCAAATGTGGCTTGGTCTTCTAATTGGGATAAAATGGGATTATTAAAACTTTTCACAAAGATATTATCTATTAAATCTTTCATGGCTTTACCACCGCTACCATGGGATAAGTTAATGTGAGTATCTCTTACCTTTCCTTGACGACGACGGACTTGCTCAATTTTTTGGAAAAGTGGATTCTGATCAGAGTTAATTGTCATTGTTAAAGTTGCTTTGTAATTATTTGTAATTATTTGTAATTATATTTTTGGTTGTGGGACAGGCATCTTGCCTGTCATTATTAGTTAATTATCTGCCAGTTTCTTCATGTCTACCAGCGTGTTTTTCAGAGTGTAAAACGCCGCCAACTGCCCAATTATCCCGTTCAAATTCATCAATATGAATAGTTATCCATTCGGGTTTTGTTCCTAGTGCAGAAACTAAAGCTTCAGTGACAGCTTTAACTAGTTTTTGCTTTTTTTCTAGGGAGTGACCCTTACCAATTTGAACAGTGACAAAAGGCATATAATTTTCCTCAAATTGTGCAATTTAGACTGATATAGGTTGGGACGATACACCTGATTTATCTCTTTTTGCCATGGTTGACAGTCGCCCATATTTGTAATATGCTGCACAAGCACCTTCCGAAGAAACCATACAAGTTCCTATGGGTGTTTCTGGTGTGCAAGCTGTTCCAAATACTTGACATTGCCAAGGTTTTAAAACTCCTTTGAGAATTTCTCCACATTGACAAGCTTTATGATCTGCTATTTTTAAATTCGGAATTGTAAATTTAACTTCAGCATCAAATTGGGCATATTCTGGGCGAATTTTCAAACCAGAATTGGGTATTTCTCCTAAACCTCGCCATGCAAATTTTTCTCGCACTGTAAAAACTTGATTCATAGCTGTTAATGCGTTTTGATTTCCCCTAGTTTCTACTAACCGATTATATTGATTTTCAACTTGACAGCGATTTTCTACTATTTGTTTTAATAACATCCAAATTGATTGGAATATATCTAATGGTTCAAAGCCAGAAATAACAATTGGTTTATGATATTTTTGGGTAATAAATTCATAAGGTTCTGTTCCTATGACCATACTTACATGACCAGGACCAACAAAACCATCAAGTTGTAAATCGGGATTTTCTAATAATGCTTGTAGGGCGGGAATTACTAATACATGATTAGAAAACATACTAAAATTAGTGATATTTTCTGCGGCTGCTTGAAGTATGGTAAATGCAGTGCTGGGGGCGGTGGTTTCAAAGCCTAAACCGAAAAATACTATTTCTTTATGGGGGTTTTCTTTGGCTATTTTCAGGCTATCTAAGGGTGAATAAATCATGCGAATATCCGCACCTTGGGCTTTAGCTTGCAACAGGCTGGTTTTTGCACCAGGTACACGCATTGCGTCGCCAAATGTGGTAAAGATTATATGAGGATTTTGACAAAGTGCGATCGCATCCTCTATTCTACCTTTAGGCATCACACAAACTGGACAACCAGGACCATGAATTAATTCTATATTATCGGGTAATATTTCTTCGATTCCATATTTAAAAATAGAATGGGTATGTCCTCCACATACTTCCATGATTTTTAAATGTCTATTTATTTGTTGGCTGAGTTTGGTTATTTCTTGTTGTAAAGCTTGGGCTTTTTCGGGGTTGCGAAATTCGTTTACATATTTCATATCAATTTTAGATTTTAGATTTTAGATTTTAGATTAATTACTTTACAAAACATAAATTGATTAGCTATGATTAGCTAGAATGTCATTATTTTCTTTTTCCAGTCCGTTTTAACGGACTTTTGCTATTAGCCTTGTACTTTAGTGCAAGGCGGCTATTTCTTGCAATAATTGTAATGTTTCTGCTGCTTCTTTTTCGTTGATTCTGTTCATGGCAAAACCAACATGAACTAATACCCAATCTCCTATACAAGCCTCTGGTGGGTGTTGTTGGTCAACTATACAGGCTATGTTTATTTCTCTTTTGACTCCTCCAATATTAACTATAGCTAGTTTGTGTTCTCTGTTGGTTATTTCTGTTATTTGTCCGGGGATTCCTAAACACATTTTAGTTTTCCTTTTTTAAGATTTATCTCACGCAGAGGCGCAGAGACAACGGAGGTTTTTATAGCGTTTCTTTTAAGTATTTAGCGGCTGCAATTACACTTTGTCCTAGTGATAATCCTCCATCATTTGTTGGTACTATACTATGGGTTAATACGTTAATTTCTAATTTTTCTAGTCGCATTTTTACCTGTTTTAATAGAATTTGATTCTGAAATACTCCTCCTGTTAATACTACTTGATTAAATTGATGTTCTTGTCTAAGTTGTTTAACAATTGTTTCAATAGCAACAGCTAAACTTTGATGGAATTTTGCCGCTATTTCTGATGATGAAATGTGCTGTTTTATATCATTCAAAATTCCTCGCCATGTTGGGGATGTATCTATATAATATATATTAGCTGATTTTTCCAATTTAAAGGAATAATTTAGAGTTTCTTTATCATTGTTTAAAATATTGGTATCAGCTATTGCTTCCATTTCTATGGCTGCTTGTCCTTCATAACTGCATTGTTCTGGACAAATACCTATGGCCGCTGCAACTGCATCAAATAATCTGCCTACTGATGATGTTAAGGGTGAATTAATACCTTTTTCTATGATTTGATTGAGTAGTTTAGGGTTTTTATGTTCTAAAAATTTGATTATTGCTAAATCCCTGTATTGTTCTTGTATTTCTTGCCAACTAAAAGCATTGATTAATTGAGAATAGGTATTTCTCCAAGGTTGATAAATTGCCTGTTTTCCTCCTATCATGGACATAGGTTTAAATGTTGCTAATCTTTGAAAACTTTGATAATCTGCTAATAAAAATTCTCCTCCCCAGAATGTACCATCTTCTCCATATCCTAAACCATCAAAGGCTATTCCTAAAATCGGTTTTGTATCTAAAGAAATTTGATTTTCTGCCATACAAGCGGCTATATGGGCGTGATGATGTTGAATTTCTGCTAATTTAATATTATTAACCGTTGCTAGTTCTTTACCTAGTTTAGATGATAAGTATTCTGGATGTTTATCAATAGCAATTATTTCTGGTTTATGTTCAAATAAATTCAGATATAAATTCAATGTTTCTTGATAAGCATTAAACGCGGACGCATTTTCTAAATCTCCTAAATGTTGTGATAAAATCGCCTCACCTTCTCTTAATAAACAAAAAGTATTTTTCAACTCACTACCCATAGCTAAAATAGGCGGTATTTTTTCAAATCCTAGAGGTAAAATAATTGGTGCTGGTGCATATCCTCTAGCACGTCTGAGGGTTTGAATTTTATTATCAATAACTCTAACTACCGAATCATCTACTCTATTAACAATATCTCGATTATGTAATAGAAAATAATCGGCTATTTTCGATAATTTATCTTTAGCGTCTTCATTATTTATACATTGTGGTTCATCAGAAATATTAGCACTAGTTAAAACTATTGGTACTTTCATTCTTCTGAGAATTAAATGATGTAAAGGCGTATAAGGTAGCATAAAACCAAGAGTATTTTGTCCTGGGGCTATAGAAGATGCTAATTGATGATTATCTTTAATTTTTAATAAAACAATAGGTGCAGCCGAACTTGTTAATAATTCTTTTTCTAAATCATTAATATAGCAATATTCAGAAATAATATTCATATCTCTAGCCATTAAAGCCAAAGGTTTATGATATCTATGTTTACGATTTCTGAGTTTTTGAACTGCATTTTCTAAAGTAGCATCACAAGCCAAATGAAAACCACCTAAACCTTTAATAGCAACAATTTCACCCTTTTGTAATAAAGTACAAACAGCATCCAAATCATCCAACATGGAAAACATATCAGATATCACAGGTTTACCGTCAGCCCTTTCTAACCATGCACGAGGTCCGCATACAAAACAAGCCACAGGTTGGGCATGAAAACGACGATTTTCCACATCTTGATATTCCTTTTCACATTCCTTACACATTGAAAAATTCGCCATACTCGTATTATCCCTATCGTAAGGAATAGCGCGAATAATAGTTAACCTTGGACCACAATGAGTACAATTAGTAAAAGGATAGCGAAAATAACGACTAAAAGGATCAAAAATTTCCCTTTGACATTGGGGACAACTTGCAGCGTCAGGAGAAACTTGAGTTTTTATCACACCATTAACACTTGGAGAAATCACAAAATCATCAAAATTAAATTCTCCCCAATATAGACCTCTAACCACCTGATTAATCCTTGCCAAAGGCGGACATTCTTGATATAATTTATTCACAAACTCCGTTATTTTTTCTTCACTACCCGAAACACGAATTAACACCCCTTTACCATCATTATAAACCTCACCTTTCAAACCTAACATATTAGCTAAACGATAAACAGTAGGACGAAAACCCACACCTTGTACAGTCCCACAAACCCTAATTTCCTCTATTCTCATTCTTCCTTCCTTTGCGTCTTTGCGCCTTTGCGTGAGATAATCAAAACTTCCAAATCAAAACGCGATTATTCCCAGAATCAGCAATTACCGCAACTTCTCCACAAACCTTAACTCCATAACACCAATTTAAACTTTGTCGTGTCGGTAGTCCAAAATTGCAATTTTCACTTTTATTTGTAAAGTTATCTTGTCCAATGACAAAATCAGCCTCACCACCCTGTAATAATAGAATAGATTCTGGTTTTTTCCATCCTAATAAACGCGAATTAGCCGTATCAGCAACTATTAAATAATCTCCCCAAATATCTACCCCATAAGGCATACTTAAACTACTAGCACTAGGAAAATAAACCCCTTGATTTAATTCTACAAAATTAAAGTTTTTTTGTCCTAAAATCACCGCACAAGGAGTATTATTTTCTGTTGGTATTCCTGGCCAAATCATCACCCTGTTATTACCTGCATCAGTCACAACTAAATTATCATCCCAAATCGTGATATCATGACACCAACGCATACTCGCAGCAGTGGGAGAACCACCTCCATTTTCATTGCGTGATATCATATCTGGTTGTCCCAAAACTATATCCGCAGGTTGACCATTTTCTGTGGGTAATTGATTCCAAATTAATAACCGACGATTTCCGGTATCAGCGACAAATAACTTACCTTGATGATAAAAAATACCGTAAGGCCAATGGAGAGTATTAGCTGCGGGTTGTTGGTTTCCTCGATTTGGTTCATTATCAAGAAAGTTAATTTGTCCTAATACTAAATCTGCGGGAATATGACTATCTTTTGGAATATTATACCAGATTAAAATGCGATGATTCCAAGCATCTGCAACCGCTAAACCATGACCACATTTACAAATACCCGTAGGTACACTAAATGTAGATTTTCCTGGTGTATTTTTGGCGTTTTGTCCTTCATGAAAAAAGTCAGGTTGTCCTATGACCCAGTCCGCAGGTTCATGATCTTTTGTGGGTAAATTTCGCCACCCTAATAAACGATGATGTCCTGTATCTGCTACCCATAATGGTCCAGTTGGTGATAATAAACAAGCTGCACGGGGTCCAAACATTGTTGTCGGAGTGGGTACAAGAGGAATTACTAATTGTTCCGGTGTAATATTATTTCCTAATATTATTTTAGCACTATCAGGGAAGAGAGAGAAATGGGATATATTTTGGGTTTGCAATGTAGACAGGGAATTAATATTTACGCTATTTACTCCAATACGGTTTAGTTAATAAAATTGTAGGTTGGGTTGACCCAAGGAAACCCAACATATTTAGATTATGGGAAAACCTGGAATAATTCTATCAATTTCCTGCATTATTCGGAAAGTTTCTGTTAAAGAGATGACAATTTTTTGATAATGGTTATAGAAAAGCTTGCCTCAGCATGAATTATGATATAATTGTATTACTTGATAGAGTTGAGATTACTTTGTTAAATTATGTTGATAAAATAAATACTATGCCAGCTAAAGACATCTATCACAATACTGTAAAAAATGCACTTATCAAAGATGGTTGGAAAATTATCCATGACCCTTTACGAATTCGTTTAGCAAGAGGTAAAAATCTATTTGTTGATTTAGGTGCTGAAAGATTATTAGCAGCAGAACGAGAAACAGAAAAAATAGCTGTTGAGGTGAAAAGTTTTACTCGTCCTTCGGATATGAAAGACCTGGAAGACGCTGTTGGTCAATTTGTGTTATATGATCATTTATTAGCACGTTATTATCCTGAATATAAGTTATTTCTGGCTGTGAGTGAAAGCACTTGTAAAACAGTTTTTGAAGAAGAAGCTGGTCAAACTTTAATTGAAGATGGTGTAATTCGTTTATTTAGTTTTGATGCTGAACAGGAGGTAATTGTCAAATGGATTCCTTAACTAATCAATATCGTCAAATCATTAAAAAAATTCTTGAAGAATATGCTGATTTTCTTGGTGATGATGAACAAGTTAAAGTTGAATTGGTGTTAGATGAAAAAAATGATCGTTATTTATTAGTAGAAACTGGTTGGAAAAATGGTTATCGGATATATGGAACTTTATTACATCTTGATTTAATTGATGGTAAGGTTTGGATTCAACATGATGGTACTGAGGAGGGAATTGCTAATGATTTGGTTGCTGCGGGAATACCAAAAGGACATATTATTTTAGGGTTTAAAGCGCCTGAGATTCGGAAATATACGGAGTTTGCGGTTTCTTAGGTAAAAAATTGTTAATTATGGCTTAATCAATCCTTTGAAGTTGGTATACTTGTAACAAGCCTTAACTAAGCGAACATACCAAGATTTTAGGTTTTCATTAGCATTATGTTTTCTAAGTTCAAAAAAGTCTTTTCTGTATTAATCCTGAGTCTAATTTTAACGGGTTATCTAGGATTTACGTCAGTAGCACCTGCATTTGCTTTCAACTTTTTCAGTTTACCAGAATATCTTCAGCAAGTATTATCTAATAAACAATTATGATATAATCGTATTACTTTGTTAATTTGCTCATTTATTGCAATCTCAAACTTAAATTATTATGCTGCGAGAAAAAATTAAGCAAGAACTAGATAAACTCAATGAAGAACAACTCGAAAAAATAGCTGATTTTATCGCTTTTATTGAGTTTCAGACTAAACAGGTTTCTTATGCTGGAGCATTTTGGCAAGAAGTAACACCAGAAGCAAGGACTAAGGAGTTTCGTGAATGGGTTTCTCAACTTCCTCAAACTGGTTTAAGTTTACCTGATGAAGCTTTTGATCGAGATAGTATTTACGAAGAATGACGAGATATATTCTTGATACTAATGTTGTGATGCGCTTCTGTAATCCTTCTGATATTCAGCATCACCTAGCAACAGAGGCTATATCTCGGTTACTTGCACAGGGAGATGAATGTTTACTGACAGCGCAAATAATCGTTGAGTTTTGGGTTGTGGCTACGCGACCAGTTGAAGTTAATGGTTTGGGGTGGACTGTAGAAAAAACCCGAAACACTATAGATCAAGTTCTTGAGCGTTTTCCACTATTGGAAGAGTCTAAACACATTTTTCCCAATTGGTTAAATTTGGTAACAACTAATAAGGTAATGATCTAAATTTATTTAGTAAATAACTGCATATTGAGTAGGGTACATCAGATGTTTAAAAATTAACTTATCAAATCTGATGCACCCTAAATTATGTCAATTTATTACAAAGCTACAATATAGAAATTATCATGAAACAAAAAAATCAAATGTATAGTAAGAGCGATAGCGAAGCGCTCCGTAGGAATCGCATTTCTGATGTAGAGTTAGGAGCGATTATCATTTATAATGAAGATATTGCAATAGTCAATGTCACGAGGATTAAAAAAATGGACGTTACACAACTTAGTAACAAAACAATAGAACTATCTGACATTACAGCTTGGGATAAAAACGGAAATAAACTTTTAGTATCAAAAGTTAGAGCTAGAAATATTGTAGAAGATATTACCGCCAAAGTCGAAGATATTCTCAAATTTGAGTATGAACATAATAAAGTTATAATTCCTTATGCTATGACAGCTACCCGTGAAGAAATTAAGATTTTTCAATGGGATGGTGAAAAGTTAGAAAATGTCTACACCTTCCCAACTCATGAAGTTTTGTCTGAATATGATCCAGAATTTAGTCATAAGAAGAGGATTTTTGAATACTATCTGGAAACATTAGTTGAAGGATGGTTGAGAGATTTGGCTGATAATTGGAAAACAGATAATCCACCAAAATCAGAAGAACTAACTCAGATAGGCTTTGTAGATAAAATTGCTGATGCAGCACAATAAAGGTTAGAAAATTTAATGATTACGCTTTCTGTAGAAACTAATTTTTTTATTGATTTTGCCAAAAATCAAGATCAAAAAACTGAGAAGTTAGTCTATCCCCAAGATCCGGAAGCAACAGCAATACTTAATATAGCAACTCCTGCAATTTGTTGTATGGAATCTCTTTCTGTACTAGAAAGTGAGCGAAACAGAAGTAATCGGTTTGGGGATAACCTAAAGGATGAGGTAAGAAAACTCAAAGGAGATGTTAACTCTCAATACTCTAGAGAAATTAAACAATGTCTAGAACAAGCCCTAATTAAGAATAATGAGAGAATTAATGAGATTAACACTCGTCTTTTTGATGTTTTAGAATGGGCTACTAATAATGTAGAATTAATACAATTAAAACCAGATATACTCAATACAAGTCTGGAAAACGAATTTATTGCTGATCCTACAGATAACTTAATTTTACATTGTATTCTTGATCATGCCAAAACATCTGCAAATGAGCAAAAAGTTTTTTTAAGTGGAAATCATACAGACTTTGGTACACCAGAAATTAAACAAATATTACGAGAAGCAGGTATAAGATATTTTATAAAGACGGGAGATTTTTTAGGTTGGTTGCGGTCACAGCCTTAATTATTGGGTAATATCGCATTTTTGATGTAGAGTGAGAGCGATACCTTCGGTCAGCTTCACTAACGCCTTGAGAATAATTAAATTTTTGGAATTATATAGAACTCGTATTTGATTTTTGAAAAAAATTAGGTATTGTAGGGTGCTTTACTACTGCATAAATTCTATCAATAAACAGATTTGTAATATCTGATGCACCCTAAGTATCTTTTCAAAAATCAAATATTATTCCTATATTACAATAGTTATTATGTATAGCCAACTTAATCAAAATTTACTATGAGCATTAGTAATGTATTTGTAGCGACTGTCTTGATTGTCAAGCGATCGTTAAGGAAAAATTTAAAGTCTAGGAAAAAAGTCAGAAAATAGAGGAGAAAAACAGAACAGAACAAA
>LJOT01000706.1 GCA_001672075.1 Anabaena sp. CRKS33 | reverse complement strand
CCTCTCTACTGAGTTTCTATCAAAGATAGAGTCCCCAACTACTTTTCTTAATATATTCAGAGAACCGTTTAAATCTGCTGAATAATGTTTACCAGACTGAGACCTAAATAAACCTCTTTTAACTCTTTTTCCTAAATATTGTTCATGCTTTTTGATTGGTTCAAAATCCAGAAAACTACATTTTGAGGTATAGCTTTCTTCTACAATTTGTACCTTAATTCCTACAAGTTTAGCTTTGTATTCTAACTGTTGGATGAATCGCGCATGAGGAATATTGGTAAAGTTTTGGTTAGTTTTACTCCCTAAGTTAATATTCTGTTTCCAATTCTCATTTTTACCTATAATCAAATGCGTTATATTTTGACTAACTAGCTGATTAATAATAAATCTACTAGCTGTGTGGAGGTAGTAATCCACTTTATTGTTACACTTGAGTGTTAATGCTTCTATTTTTCGAGAAGATTTTTGACTTTTAGATAACTGAGATTGGAGACTAGCTCTAACTTTATTGTAAAACTGGTTACAAGATTTAATTGCCTGGCCGCAAACAATAAAAGGTTGAAAATCTAAACAATTACTACTGACAGCAGCTAGGTTATTTAGTCCTATATCAATCGCGGCGATTCTATTATTAACTTCTGGGGTGGTTTCTTCTTGTTCATAAACTGCCTCAAGAATATAAACATTATTTTTAGGAATTATCCTCACTTCTTCAATT
>LJOT01000124.1 GCA_001672075.1 Anabaena sp. CRKS33 | reverse complement strand
CGCTTACAACAAGGGACACCCAACGCCCAAGATGCCCAACAGGCCACCGCCAGCATTAATAAAATTGCCCAAAAATACGAACCTGCACCCCCACCCAAAATTCAACCTGGTTTTATGCCTAAATTGGGCGATCGCGTGCGGATTCCCAAATTAGGTCAAACTGCTGAAGTTTTGACAATTCCCGACGTTGAAGGCAATTTTAGCGTACGCTTTGGTCTGATGAAAATGACCGTACAACTGCAAGATATAGAGTCACTAGATGGACAAAAACCAGAACCAGTAGTTAAACCTAAAACAACCCCATCTGTAATTATACCAACATCACCAGTTCCAGCCATTCGTACCTCTAAAAATACTGTAGATTTGCGCGGAAAAAGAGTAGCTGATGCTGAATATATCTTAGACAAAGCCATTTCCGAAGCCCCAGGACCCTTATGGATTATTCATGGACACGGTACTGGTAAACTAAAGCAGGGGGTGCACGCTTTTTTGCAACAACACCCTAGAGTTACTCACTACGAACCAGCCGAACAAGCTGACGGCGGTAGTGGTGTTACTATTGCTCATATATAAAACAGGGAGCAGGGGAAGTAGGGGAAGTAGGGGCTAATTAACAGAAGCAGGAGTAAATAATAATTTATTTAGATGTTGAATGACAATTGACAACTGACAACCGACAACTGACAAAATATGCTAAAAGTTATGCACTCAACCGCTAATTCCACTATATCAAAGTCACCTTGGGAGGATTTAAGCCAAATCCCAGCCCCAAGTACAACTCAATGGGAAAATATCAAAACTCAGTTAGACTTGGCGTTACTGGCGCTAGAAACCTTAACTGGTATTGGTTCAGAAGCCATGCTATCTGCCGCAGTTAACCTGAATTTAGAATCCAAAATACCAGATCGGGTGGCATTATGGCGATTACGTCAATCAAATCCTCTTCGCAAAGGCCAAGGGGGACGCAAAAAGTTAGATGTTGAGGAAGCGCGATCGCTTGTACTAATTATTTGCTATCTTGCTAAACAACATCAAGAATTAATTCGCCGCGCTGTAGGTTTGCTGGAACAAATGACAGCAAATAACCAGAAACCCCACCAAACTGCTTTATTAGGAGATTATATAGATGGTTTTTGTAATACTTACCAAGAGCGTATGGAAGAAGAGGTAACAACCTCAATAGACTTACTTACGAAATTAGCCCTCAAACTGTTAATAAATTTACTTTTTTATAGTGCTGCTGGTGGACACCGGCGTTTGTGGTTAGCACTAATAGACATTTCCCCAAAATAAGCTTTAATTTTCGATTTTCAGCCTAAAATCCGAAATTCCCTATTTTTTCCCTTCGCAATTTGTTATGTCTTCATCAAATTCCGTCATTCGTCGCTATACCGCCCCCACTTGTACCCTGGAAATTTGGGCGCAAAATTCATCTTTGTCCCGTTGGATGGAAAGAAATGTGATTAGAGATTTGAGTTTTCGGCTAGAATTTGATTACTCAGGACTATCAGAAGCTACTCACATCCTGATTCAAGGTGATAACCAGCAATTAGAAGTTTTATGTGATACTGTTGCCAGTTACGTCCAAAAAATTATCCAAGCATCTGCCGTAGATTTGAGTGATAGTTTATCAAATACAGATCATGATAATACAATATTAGACCCAGAATCAAAAGATGTTCTCACCTCTGTCCTTTCTACCCAAACTCTACCATCCCTTGACGACTCAACGCCCCAAGGAAAAGTTTATTTAGAATCTAGTCATAATTTAACTCATAAACTGTTTCTGGGTGATCTTGCTAACCAGACATCTGGATCTGTAATTGAATTAAGTTTACTACAGTTATTTGATTTGGCAACAGTAATAGATGAATACTCATCTAATATGATGGTCTTACCAACTATCAGCACCGAGACTACTCGCCCCAGTCTACCTCAATGGGTCCCCATAGCCGCAGTTTTAGTAGTAGCTGCCAGTTTGACCCCGTTTACCTGGCAATATGCCCAGAAAATTCAACAAAATCAGCAGAAAATAGCTAAAAACAATACTCCTACCCCTGAAAAAGCTCAAGTTAAAGAACCTTCAGCTACTTTTGTAGATACTCTACCAACACCACCAGTAAATTTAAACGCGCCCCAAACACCGCTAATACCACCACTTCCCAATCTTGCCACGCCCTCAGCACCCCTTTCTTTGCCCAATGGAAATATTCCTGTTGCACCAAAAATATCACCTCAACCTGCATTAACTATACCACCTAATACTTTTTCTTATCCGGTTAATCCACAATTTCCTGTCAATATAGTACCTAATCCCCCAGGCAATTCTCCGGGTATTACTGCTAAAAGTGCAATTAATAGCACTAAGCCCAAGAATTTACCTTCTACTAAAAGTAACATTCCCTCCAGTGTTTACACACTACCACCGTCTATTGCCAGTATTCCTAACGAGAGTTTTAGCAGTGTTCCTAACACAGTTCCTAGTCCTTATCCTACGGAATTAAAGCAAGATACTGTAGCAATCGCTACTGAAAATCAGGACTCTCTATCTAAAAATAATGATAATTTAGTCAGTAGATTACGAGCCGCAACTAAAACTACTTCTGGGACACAAGCTAGTAATAATAAGACTTTATTTGATACAACTCAAATCGCAGAAGCGAGAGAATATCTAAATAAGCGTTGGCAACCTCCCAAGGGACTAGATCAAACTTTGGAATATAGTTTAACATTGGGTGTTGATGGAACTATCGAAAGAATTGAACCTTTAAATCCATCTGCCAGACAATATATTGATAGTAGTGGTATTCCCGAAATTGGTAAACCTTTTGTTTCTAGTAACAAATCTGGACAAAGCCTAAAAATACGAGTTGTCCTGAGTCCTGATAGTAGGGTGCAAACATTCCCAGAAACACCTTGACGCTTCCTCAAGATTAATCTGGCTAGATGTTATGCTGGGGGCATACAACGGTCAATCTCAGTACAAGTCTTGCCGGCTATATAGCGGTTTCCATTTAAGTAAGGCACAAGCAGTAATAATTAAACGCAGATTATTTTGTACTTCATTAGACTGGGAAACGCTATAATCAGACAAATTAAATGCAGTACAGCTTAGTGAGGACTAAAGTCCTCACTTCGAGACGCTACGGGAACAAAATTGACGTTTTAACCCTGGCTACCAACAAAAAATTATATTTTTTGTGATAATTATATAATTCCTGAATCTTTACCTCCAGATGTCTATTCAACTACTTGCAAAGGTTTTGTCGTATCTACATTTTTTTTATTAATTTCCGACCCCACTGAATGACTATTAGTAATATCTATTTCTAGAGATGAGTTATTTTGTTCCTCATCACTGCTAGGTTGATTGACAACGAGGCGATCGCAGGGAATGGTATCTGATATAATAGCACTGGCCATCATTCCCGTGTGAATTTCCATTTGTGCCTCTCTAGGCACTTCAAACACTAGTCTTTGTCCGGGGAATACTACCCTTTCAAAGTACCAGTTAGGAATATTGGCAATACGAGCCACCTGGATCTTACTTGTGGCATTAACGTAGCAGCAGAGAATTTTCCCCGAATGCTCCGGTGGTAGAGGATCTAATATCTGAGCCATAACTGGTGGTAAGCTGATTTACGCCACAATTTTATTTTAGTTATGTCAACCTAACACTGGATGATCCCCTGTTACTGTAACTGCGACTACCATCTGCGATTTTCTGCATTGTTTATATCTAAAGTTATATCTAGTTTCTAAAATTTTTGTAAATAAATCTATCTTTTGTTGATCAAATCCGTCATAAATAAGAATATGGCTTTTTGTCTTGGGTATAACTGCTGTCAATTCTTCTTAGCTAAGAATTTCAGCCGTTACTCCCTGAACTTTAACCACTTTGCTAAATGTAAATAAGTAGGTGAACGGAAAAAAACCGACATAAGTAACGAAAAGTAAAGTTGCCCTGTTCCCTGTTCTCTGTTCCCTGTAACCTGTTCCCTGTTCCCTGTCCCCTGTCCCCTGTTCCCTGTTCCCTGTTCCCTGTTCCCTGACATCTATCTCCCATGAATCCCAGCGGCAAATCATTCCTCAATTCATCAACTCAATGTTATGGTGAATGTATATGAAAATTTTGTTCATAAACCGCCTTCTATAATAAGCAAATTTTATGCAGTCCAGTTTTCAGTTTTTTGTTTACCACAAAATAACTGCAATGTCAAGGATAATTATGATTAAGTCATATAACTTTTGACTTTTGATTCTTGACTCCCGCTGGAACGGTACTAATCTTTCCCTCAACAACGGTAAGCAGTGCAGTTAAACCCAGTATGAACCCAACTAAAATTCTCTATGTTCGTCTTCCCTGTAACCCTATCTTTCCCATTGGGGTTGTCTATCTTTCAGATCATGTTCACAAACTATTTCCCACTGTAGAACAGCGGATTTTTGACTTAGGTACAATCCCACCGGTAGATTATACTTCCGCTTTAGACAGATGTATTGATGAATTTAAACCCACACTACTAGTATTTTCTTGGCGAGATATTCAAATTTACGCACCAGTAGGAGGACGAGGCGGAAATCCTCTACAAAACGCTTTTGAATTTTACTACGCTAAAAATCCATTCATCAAATTACGTGGTGCTTTGGGTGGGTTAAGAATTTTTATAGCTTATTATGTAGAGTTATGGCGTAATCTCGGTTTGGTTAAACGGGGTTTAAAACGCGCCCAAAAATATCAGTCTCAAGCCCGTGTAGTCTTGGGAGGTGGGGCTGTGAGTGTATTCTATGAACAGTTGGGTAAAAGTTTACCTACAGGAACTATTATTTCTGTGGGTGAGGGAGAAACACTTTTAACAAAACTGCTCAATGGTGAAGATTTCCGCAATGAACGCTGTTATGTTGTGGGAGAAAATGCGCCACGTCCACGCTTAATTCATGAACAACCCACACCTCTAGAAAAAACAGCTTGTAATTACGATTACATTGAGACTATTTGGCCGGAATTTAGTTATTACCTGCAAGAACAGGATTTTTACATTGGTGTGCAAACTAAACGCGGTTGTCCCCATAATTGCTGTTATTGTGTTTATACTGTAGTTGAGGGTAAACAAGTCCGCATTAATCCCAGTGATGAAATTGTGGCGGAAATCCGAGAATTATACAATCGTGGTATCCGTAATTTCTGGTTTACAGATGCTCAGTTTATACCTGCCCGCAAGTTTATTGATGATGCTGTGGAATTACTCCAGAAAATTGTTGATTCCGGGATGTCAGATATTCATTGGGCAGCATACATTAGAGCCGACAACTTAACACCGCAATTGTGTGAGTTGATGGTAAAAACAGGTATGAATTATTTTGAAATCGGTATTACTAGCGGTTCTCAAGAACTTGTTCGCAAAATGCGAATGGGTTATAATTTACGAACTGTTTTACAGAATTGTCGTGATTTAAAAGCTGCCGGTTTCAATGATGTAGTTTCTGTTAATTATTCCTTTAATGTCATTGATGAACGTCCAGAAACTATTCGGCAAACTATAGCATATCACAGGGAATTAGAACAAATTTTTGGGGTTGATAAGGTTGAACCCGCTATTTTCTTTATTGGACTACAACCCCACACCCATTTAGAGGAATATGCTTTTAAAGAGGATATTCTCAAACCGGGTTATGATCCGATGAGTTTAATGCCTTGGACCGCTAAAAAGCTTTTATGGAATCCTGAACCTCTGGGTTCTTTCTTTGGTGAAGTCTGCTTACAAGCTTGGCGACAAAATCCCAACGATTTTGGACGGGAAGTGATGAATATTTTAGAAGCCAAATTGGGTCGCGCTGATTTGGAAACGGCGCTTTCTGCACCCATACCAGAAAAGCAGTTAGTGTCAATCTAAGTTCAGGTGATTTCTAATCACCGCTATACGGACTAGTAAAATTCAAAAAACCCTAATTTCATGTTACAAGGTTCAATTCTCCAACAGTTAGAAGCTTCTCACCGCCATAGTTCGCGCCCAATTCATTTTGGGGTGTACTATAAGAATACCTTGGTTGCCCTCTGTCATGCTTTAGAAGACCATATTTTAACTAGAAATAATGCTCCTTTGGTAATTACGGCTTTCCAAGAGGGTAAATGGTATCTAGAAGAAGCGGTCAGATATGCAGATATCGCTCAACACAGCCAACAAATTGTCATTATGGCCGCTGCTGACGCTGGTTTTGCGGAACATCCCACTAGCCAGTTAAGTAATGTTAATCTGGTAGCATTGGCAACAGATGATCCTGTAGCTCAGGAATGGCATTTGATGATTTTATCACCTGACTACACAGCGATGGTAATTTGTCAAGAGTTATCCCCAGATGATTATGGGATTGAGGGCTTGCCAACTTCCGATTTAGAGCGGAAATTCTACGGTTTATGGACATTTGAGCCGGAATTAGTCCAGGAAACCGCAGAATTAGCGATCGCGCATATCAAAGACTATCATCCCGAATTAGCACTGAAACTTACTCAATATAAAGAGGCAATTCATACACACATATCTTCATCGGCGGATGTGGCTACTGTCGTAGCCCGTGTTGTTGATTACTTGAAAACAGGACAGGACAACTTATCTATTCCCGTAGCATCCCATCGAAAATCTCTAGATCGTAACTTGGTATCTAATGAAATCCAAGCATTTTTACGGATGGCGCAATTGATTGATTTAGCAGATATCAATCACCATGGTGTAGCCACGGAAGTAGCATCTGTAGTAGAAACAATGGGGCAACTGTTAGATCTACCTGCATGGCAAATTAAAAGATTACGTCTTGCGGCTTTGTTACATCGCATAGGTTCACTGCAAAACGTTGAGAGTCTGATTACTCCCAGTCACTTAACCACGGCTGATCTAGAAAAAGCACCTAGTTGTCCTCTGGCTTGTCCCCTCGTACCAGGAGCGCAAGCATTACGAATTATGCCACGATTACGGGCAATAGCACAAATTATCACCCATCAAACCGAATGGTGGAATGGAACAGGTGAACCTGCTGGTTTAGTCGGTGATGATATTCCTTTAGAATCACGAATTTTGTCACTAGCAGCAGAATTTATCAGACAAGTTAATCAGTATAAATATTTAGGTAAAAGCGAAGGGGAAATATTTTCCCAAGCTTTAGATCAGTGTCGGCAACAACAATCTACCCGCTTTGATCCTAAACTTTTAGATACCTTGACCTTATTAGTTATGGGCTTACAACAGGGACTTGATTTATCCGTGATCACACCGAAAGTCAGCGGCGGTTTGTGGTTACTTGATTCTCGTTGGGATAGCCACAGCAAAAGCAGTGAACAAATTTCAGTATACAGCACACCAGGGAGAATTTACGGATGATTAGCAACAATAAACAACTTCCCGGCGCAAATTTAGAAGATGAGGATCTATCTCACTTAGATCTAAGACAGATAAATTTAATAGGGGCGCATTTAGTAGGGACTAACTTTACTGGTTCTCAATTGGAGGGTGGCCATTTTGCCGGAGCAAACTTAATGGGTGCAAATCTGCAACAAACTGACTTGCGGGCGAATTTAATGGGTGCAAACTTAATGCAAGCTGATTTGACTGGTGCAGATTTACGTGGTAGCAATTTGCGGGGTAGTAACTTGATGGGGGCAATCCTGAATGATGCCTCTTTAGCTGGTGCTTTTTTAAGTGGTGCTAATTTGATGGGTGTAAATTTACAAAGTAGTGATTTACGATGTGCAGATTTACGAGGTGCTAATTTGACGAGGACTAATCTCAAATGTGCAGATTTAAGCGGCGCAGATTTACGAGGGGCTTTACTGACTGAAGCGAATCTTGAAGAAGCTGATTTGCGAGGGGCTAACTTAGCAGGAGCGGATTTAACTGGAGCGAATTTACTTTGTGCGGCAGTAGATGCTGTTAAGTTAAATGGCGCGAGTTTAGATAAGGTATGTATGGTGGGTACAGTTTTAGAAGCTAGTACCGAATATATGGTAAGATAGTTTATCTTTTTTTCATGCTTATTTAAATTTCAGTAAATAAGCGATTTGTATAAGCACCGTTGCCAGGGGTTCTATAGCTTGTTGACAATGGTAAACAACTGCATCCAAAAGAGATTCTTCATTTTTAATTAGCACATAGGCGGCCTTTAAATCTCACTGGCTCTTGATTAACCACTGTCTAGTTTCTGCCAATTTTGCATCATCCATACAAGAGTTTACCCTGACGGATTATCTGATTGACTAGTGAGTTTGCTACACTAGCCTTGAGTTCAACTTCTGAGCGGGTCATCACCAGAATATCTTTTGGAATACCAATACCGCGCAAGGCCTTATATGCATGACGCGCTCGACGATAGCGAGGTTCATCTGATTTTGATATTATCACCAATAAGTCAACATCGCTATCCTCTGTCGGTTCACCGTAAGCATAGGAGCCGAAGAGAAAAATCTGTTCTGGTTCGAGTGCAGTCACAAGCCGATGAGTAATTTCATTTAGAAACTCAGTGCTTAAATGCTTTCCAGCCATATAATTTAACTTATAAGAAAATGACCTAAGAACCCCGGAATTGATGCCTAAAAATCCCAAAGGGATTTACCCCCCAGTGATAAGTTGATTATATTTGATGTTATCATCTCAATTGAGAGCAGGGGAGTGTGAATAGTTCGATTATTAATTGGAAATGGTGAAAATTTTGATGGACTGGCTTAAATCTGAAAAGTACCAACTTAATCATGTTTTAGCAGCACGTTCTCGTTTGGGAGAAGGACCAGTTTGGGACTCAACCAAAGGTCTGCTTTATTGGGTGGATATATATAACCATAGAGTAAATCAATTTGATCCCACAACTGGACAGAACCTTTTTTTTGATGTGGGAGATGTGGTCGGTTCGATTGCTATCGCAGGTCAAGATAGACTCATTATGGCACAACGCCATGGATTAGCGTTTTTGCATCTTCAAACAGGGGAAGTTACTCCGATTATACAAGTTGAAGCGGATATGACAGAAAATCGCTTTAATGACGGTAAATGCGATCGCCAAGGTCGTTTCTGGTTTGGTTCTATGTGTCCAGGTAAAAATCAGGGTAGCCTTTATCGGTATGATCCTGATGGTTCATTGCATTTAATGGAGACAGGATTAACCATTGCCAATGGTTTGGGGTGGAGTCCAGATGAAAAGATTTTTTATTTAACCGATTCTGCTCAACAAAAGATATATGCTTACAACTTTGAAGCAGCAACAGCTAGAATTAGCGATCGCCATATTCTGGTAGACTTAGCCGGTGAGTCTTTTTATCCTGACGGTCTGACTATAGATAGTGAAGGGAATATTTGGTCAGCAATGTGGGATGGTTGGTGCGTAATTCGTTTTAATTCTCAGGGTGAGGAAACCTTACGGATACCCTTACCTGTGCAACGTCCGACAAGTTGTACTTTTGGTGGTCAGGATTTGCAGACGCTTTATATTACCACAGCTTCGGTTGGTTTAAGTGAGGAAGAAATTCATAAAAGTTTCTACTCTGGCGATTTATTTGCTCTCCAGACTGATATAACTGGATTACCTACTGATAATTTTAGGCTTTAAGCCTAGCTTAATGTCAAGAATATGGTAAGTGACCTTTGTGAATGAAAAGGAAAAGGAAAAGGAAGTTTAGATTAGCTTGGCTGGTTTTAGCCGCCGCCCTTGGTTTATTTACCATAATTCCTGTGAGGATAGCGATTGCTTTTCACCAAACCGCCGTACCCCAGGCCATTTTTGTATTGGGGGGTGATTCTCAGAGAATGGAATTTGCCGCCCAGTTTTGGCAATCGCACAAAGATTTAGATATTTGGGTTTCTGATTATGACTCTAACCTAGATTATAATCGCCGCATTTTTCAATGGTTTGGTGTTCCCAATCGCCAGTTGCGGTTTGATGGCAGAGCTACGGATACAGTCACTAATTTTACATCTATGGTAGACGATTTTGCTGCTCGGAAGTTACAGCATATTTATCTGATAACATCAGATTATCATATTAGGAGGTCAAAAGCGATCGCTACTATTGTCCTTGGTAGTCAAGGGATTGTGGTTACACCTCTTGCTGTACCTTCATGGGGAGATAGGTCAGAATCTTTGGTGCGGGTGTTGCGAGATTGTGGGAGATCGCTTTTGTGGATTTTTACAAGAAAGACAGGAGCCAGTTTTAATCCTCGTCTTGTGATAAAGATTTCTAAGTATAATGGGTGACGAGAAGATTTTGGATCATTACATACAGTCAAAACGGCTTAATCATTTTTTGTGATTAAATTCCATAAATTAGCTCATTGCCGATAAAATAGAGCTAATTTAGCGGTCAGTGTATCACCATAAATGACTAAAAACCCATTTGATCAATTTTCCAAACAGTTATTTGCAGAATTTCTATCCTCCTTGGGAGAGGTGCGAATAAATTATGAAATCCCTGGAGAACCCAGATTTGTCGATATTTGGTTTACACCAGCGACTCAACAGCATCAGTCAGAAAATTTCGGTTTTTTAAATAAAATTGCTGTAACCAGTTGTTTATTAGAACCCTTTCGCAAGCAACCAACAGAAAGAGAAATCCGCAGTTGTTTAGCCAAACTATTCCACCTAGAAGCAGATTTACAACGTCAAGCCAAACGAGATAAAAAAAGTATTCCTGACCATGAACTACCAAGATTGTGGATTATTGCTACTTCTTGTTCTCATAAACTGCTGAATAAATTTATGGCCAGTGAGGATGAAAACTGGCTACCAGGTATTTACTTTCCCTCACCATTACTGCTGACTGGAGTAATTGCCATTGATAAGTTAGCGAATACTCCAGAAACTCTCTGGTTGAGGATTTTAGGTAAAGGAATAATTCAACAAGCTGCAATTAATGAAGTAATTGCTTTACCCGAAGATGATAGAAAACGCTATACTATTTTAAAGTTGTTAGGGACTTGGAAGATTACTATGGAAATAAGCAATGAGATTGATGTTGAAGATAGGGAGCTAATAATGAATTTAACACCAGCTTATTTAGAGTGGGAACGGATAACGGAGCTTCGTGGTTTAGAGCGCGGTAAGGAGATAGGTAAGGAAATAGGCAAGGAGATAGGTAAGGAGATAGGTAAGGAAATAGGTAAGGAACAGGAAAGACGGCAAATAGTAGAAAACCTGCTGTTAGCGCGATTTGGCTTTATAGACGAGCAATTAGCGGCAGTTATTCAATCTGTATTAAATTTAACATCTCACGAATATACTACCTTGCTGTTGCAGTTGTCTAGTTTATCTCGTGAGCAGTTGTTAGCCCGATTTCAATAGACCTCTGACAGCAGTTCCCTCGGTGGGATAAATCAGTTTCCTGCCTATATCAAGTTAAAATCCTTATTCAATTCAGCAACGTCGATTATCACTTCAGATTCTCCTGGTTACTTAACCAAGTATCTATGTCTGTGGGGTTGATAAAATCAAGCAGGACTTCTCCTAATGCTTCCAGCATGGGAACGGATAAAGTGGGAATTTGGGTTTCTTGATTTGGGGTCATTACTCCAAAACTACGTTTTAACTGACGGATAATCAGTTTTGCTTCCCCTTCCTGTGTGCCTTCCTGTCTACCTTTTTGCTCACCTTCCTGTCTACCTTTTTGCTCACCCTCTTGTCTACCTAATTGGAAAACATCTCGATAAAAACGAGTTTGAGTAATATCAGCGGTTTTTAAGTCTAACATTTTTAATATTTCCTCCAAACTCAGGTTAGGGAATTTGTTTACCAGTATAGCTTCAACTAAATCAAGTTTTTGTCTAAATTCTGCTTGACCTTTACTACTTTTTAGTAGGTTTTGAGCAGCTTGAACGGTTTTTGTTTTCGGTAAGATAATCAGTTGCAGTAATGCTAAATTCGGACTTAGGGGATTTTGATGTAGCAGGTCTTGTAGGTAAAGTCTTTGGACCTGGTTATCTAACTGGTATTGGTAAGGGATTTCTGAACCCAGGTCATGACGACGGGATTTGAGAATTAGCAATCCTCGCCAGGGTCTGATAATTTTATACTGTTTAAGATAAAGGTAGATTTCTGCAAAGTAGCGTCCATAAAAGTCTGTATCTGGTTGCATTTGCGCTTCTAGAAAGACTATGGGCAGGTTGGGGTCATTTTCTATGGGGGTTAAAATCCCATCATGGCGAAATTCCTGTTCTTTAATGACTGGTGCTGAGTAATCGAATTGACAATCTGGGGGGATGCCGGGGAGGAGTTCGGCGAGAAGACCTGGTTGATTGAGGAATATGCGGTAAAATAGCTTATCGGTCTTCATGC
>LJOT01000123.1 GCA_001672075.1 Anabaena sp. CRKS33 | reverse complement strand
ACCTCAACCCGATGGAGTTTTATTAATTGATGAAAGTTTGGGTGGAAAATCTCGAATTACCGATGATGATTATATTGAAGGCGCACCGGAATTAGTCGCAGAAATTGCCGCCAGCAGTGCAGCTTATGATTTATATGATAAGAAGAAAGCCTATAAACGGAACGGTATTCAAGAATATCTTGTTTGGCAGAGTTTAGAAAATAAATTAGATTGGTTTCAGTTACATGACAGTGAATATATATTACTGCAACCTGATACAGAAGGAATTATTAAAAGTCAAGTTATGCCCGGTTTATGGTTATCCGTAACTGCATTATTAGTAGGAGATATGGTTAAAGTTTTAGAAGTATTGCAAACAGGATTAAACTCACCAGAACACACGGAATTTTTACAGCGTTTATCAAATTGATGATCTAATTTAAGTAGATTTTTAATTTTCAGCCTACAATGTAATCAGAGAGCTAAATTTGGATTACCAAAGTCAAATATTCACAGATAAAGTTATGAACACAGAAATTTTGCATTTTTTACAAGAATCACATAAACAGGATTTGGAAACAATTACTCAAATTTTGGCTGATATAACTAACCGTAATCCTGAAGAAATTAAACCATATCTAGATAGAATATTAACGCAATTGGTAGAACCTCAACAAGAACGCCCAGTTAATGAAAATGCTACTCCAGCGGAACAGATAGCTACATTTCAAGCATGGGTAGAGAGTCACAGAAATCTGAATTTCCCAAACCTTTCTGATGAAGCAATCAGCCGAGAAAGTATTTATGGTGACAGGGGTTAAATGCCTTATCTTATAGACACAAATATATTATTACGTAGCGTTGATTTATCTCATCCCATGAATAGTGATGCTGTCAATGCTATCAATAAATTGCTAGGCCAGGGAGAAACATTACATATCGTCCCGCAAAACTTAATTGAGTTTTGGAATGTTTACACTCGTCCCATTGAGAGAAATGGATTAGGACGTACAGCAATAGAAGCAGAAGTAGAAATAAAACGATTAAAAACTATTTTTCATTTTGCTTTAGATACCGAAGCAGTTTATTCAGAATGGGAAGGGCTTGTTATTACTCATTCTGTTATTGGGATCAATGTGCATGATGCGAAACTGGTAGCTGCAATGCTTGTTCATGGGATAACTCACATTCTGACATTTAACACCAAGGATTTTTCTCGTTACTCAGAAATAATAGCTGTTAATCCCACAAAGATAGCGTCTGAATGAATCTGAAAACTCTATCTTTTAGCATCACTCTGGTAATCTCTCTAAATTCTCCCTCGTAATATTTTCCCAATATTCATCTTTATATTCAATATATATCTCTAAGGCTGTTTGTAAATTTGTTCTAGCTTCTGTATAATTTTCCTGCGTCTCTGCAAGTGTGCCTAAAGAGTGGTAAGTTAGGGCTTGAGAATAGCGATCTTTAAATTCGATAAAGATAGCTAAAGATTGTTGATAAAAGTCCCGTGCTTGGGCATATTCTCGCAAATTTTGGGCTACTATTCCCAAATTTGTAAAGTTTAAGTAGTTACATTTTCTAAAGTTTTAAATCTAAACACACCAGAACGCCAATCCCAAAAATCAGGTGCAAATCTCGCTAATCTGTTAATACTATAATTTGGCAAAATAAATAAAATAGGATGGGGTACTGTTCTTTTATAAGCATCCCTAACAAAATTTAAATCTTGTAAAACTGGTGGATAGTCACCAGCAATATCAATAGATTTTTCTAACCCTTGAATTATTAAAACTAATTTTTTATTTGCTTCCCTTTCAATTTTTGGTAATTCCTTAATAATTTCATCGCGCAAAAACCGCAATTTAGGATCAGCAAATTTGAGAATAATAAATTGAATTTTCTCACATTGATTATCTGTTTTTAATGCTTCAATTAATAATTCACTATCAGGAGGAAAATTAATTTCTACAAATCCTAAAGTAAACTTTTCAGAAAAATCAATGAACGTCAATAATTTTGCAAAATTTCCTTGATTTCTAGCGATAAACTCCCTCATGTCGGGGTTAGGATCATTGTAAAAATTATTCTGGGATTGCGTCCAGTGCTTGTTGGAATAATTCATCTTGTATCACCACTGGGTTAGGATAATTCCATCGCTTATTTTCAATGTATTCTAAAACAGACGTATTAAATAGCATTAACTGTCCAATATCATCTCTACTTACATCTTTATTAATACAAACTTTCGCTAATAATGGATAATGGTCTGGAGGAATAAACAACGTAAACTGATCTTGTAGTTCTTTAAATGCATCAGTAACATCTTCTGCTAAAATTTTGTCATGCTCTTTAGTTTTGGCTATTTGACAAGCCGACCTCATCATTTGCATAAGTTGTCGCACATGACCACCACTGGCTTTAGCTAATTTTAGCAATTCCTGACGGGAATTAAACACAGCATCAACATCTACTCGTTTTTCTATTAAACTCGCCATTGCCTCTAATCCTAATTGGTTATAGTCTAAATTGCGACTATTTCGGTCTAATTTGTATATATTCACCATTGGGACAATATTAGGATTACTCTTATATAAAGACAAGGGATTTTTAGGCGAACATAGAACAGAAATAGGAACTGTATAAATAATTGTACAATGCAGTTCTTGTAGTTGGGTTGCGTAATCAAAAAACAAATGGTTTGCAACCGATGGGGGAACACGATCTAAGTTATCAAAAATAATTAAGAAGCCTTTATAAGCTGGGTTTTGTTTCCGTAATTTACCAGAAGCGTCATCTAGCAATCGGTTTATATCTGTCTTGAGTCGAGAAATATCTTTTTCTAAAGTTTGGCGAATTGTAGTTTTTTGTTTATCAGAACCTTTGATTTGCGCCAATAACTTAACCATTAATTTCGCAATAAATGGCGCACCACCTTCTAAACTGGCTTCTGATTCCACACTGACAGATTTTTCTACGCTTTCTTCATTTTCTTCGGTAATTTCCTTAAACCAATTCTCAAAATTATTTAATAATTTTTGATCAAATTTTAACCCTAATTTTCTTAAAGCAAATTCAACTTGTTTGATGACAATTAAATATAAATCTGTATAGTTAGCATCATTAATATCTGTTTCTTCATTTACTTCTAAATAAATTACATGATAGTTTTGTTTCCATTGACTTTGAATCCGTTTTAATTCGGTACTTTTACCACAACCACGATGACCAGTAAATAAAATAGTGCTGAAACTTGCTTCTTCTTCAAATTCTAAAAGGGTAGTTACACGTCGAACTATTGAGGCTCGTATTTCTGATAAATCAATATAATATTTTTCTATTTTTTCACCTTCGAGTGGAACTACATCACAAACATTATAAGCATCTTTAAGTGTGTTGGATCGTATAAATTCAGAATTATTGTTTTTTGAAAATGGCATAAGAGTAATAAATCCCGCAATTTAATAACATCTTGTAATCGTAGATTATTTTCGCAGAAAACAAGTAAAATTGTCAAGAAATATTCAGATGTGCTTAATTTTTCGGCATCAAAATCAGGTTGTATGTAATATCTGCCAGTGCTTTTTTGAAGAATTCAGTTTGCATCACTACTGGGTTAGGATAATTCCATTGGTTATCGTCATTGTAGACTAAAACAGAAGTATTAAACAGCATTAACTGTCCAATATCATCTTTACTTACATTTTTATTCAGATAAACTTGCGCTAAAACTGGATAATGTTCTTCAGGAATAAATCTTTCAAAACTAAATTGTTGTTCTTTGACAGCATAAACAATATCTTCAGTTTCAATCTTACTATGATTTTTGATTTTAGCTTGTATGCAACTAGTTCGCATCATTTGCATAATTTGACGCGGATAACCACCACTAGCTTTAGCTAATTCTAGCAATTCCTGACGGGAATTAAACACAGCATCAACATCTACTCGTTTTTCAATTAAACTTGCTATGGCATCTAATCCAATTTGGTTATAGTTTAAATCACGCACATTACGATCAAATTGGTATATATTTACCATTGGCACAATCTGAAGTTGACCATCAAATAAAGCTAGAGGTTTTCTCGGTGAACAAAGAATAGAAATAGGAACTGTATAAATAATTGTACAACGAAGTTGTTGTAATTGGGCTGCATAGTCAAAGAATAAATGATCTGCAACCGTCGGGGGAACACGATCTAAGTTATCAAAAATAATTAATAGACCCTTATAGTTTGGATATTTTTTTCTCAATTTACTATAAGCGTCATCTAGCAATAGGTTGATATCTGCTTTCAGACGAGAAATATCTTTTTCTAAAGTTTGGCGAATTGTCGTTTTTTGTTTGTCAGAACCTTTGATTTGTGCCAATAATTTCACCATTAATTTTGCAATAAATGGCGCACCACCTTCTAAACTGGCTTCTGATTCCACACTGACGGATTTTTCTACACTTTCTTCATTTTCTTTGGTAATTTCCTTAAACCAATTCTCAAACCTATTTAATAATTTTTGATCAAATTTTAACCCTAATTTTCTTAAAGCAAATTCAACTTGTTTAATGACAATTAAATATAAATCTGTATAGTTAGCATCATTAATATCTGTTTCTTCATTTACTTCTAAATAAATTACATGATAGTTTTGTTCCCATTGACTTTGAATCTTTTTTAATTCTGTACTTTTGCCTGAACCTCGATGTCCAGTAAATAAAATAGTGGTATAATCTCCAGATTCTTGAAAGTCTAAAATTGTGCTTACACCCTCAACAGCTGAAGATTTACGTACTGCTGATAAATCAACATAGTATTTTGAAATTTCCGCAGGTTTTAATGGTTCTAACGTGCAAGCATTATAAGCAGATTTGAGAGTATTGGCACGTTGAAAGTTAGATTGATTCATAGATAAAGTAAGTACCTGGGCAAAATTAATTGAACATTTGGGAAAACAATAGAAATCTCTGTATCTCTTGTCTGTCACCTGTCACCTATCACCTGTCACCTTTCCTGAATATGAAATTTATTTTGCACGACTACTTAATATATTTAGGAATCTCAAGGAGTCAAATTTAATTTTAGTTGATTATTTGTCATTTTCGTGATCCTGATTGAGAAAAAGAAAGTTACACCACTTAAAGTAATAACCGCCTAACTATAATTATAGCGGGCAGGATGCCCGCACTACAAGATTTAGCCACATCAGGATTGTACAATTTAGCTGGGTAACAGCTTATTTACTTTGATTTGGCTTCTAGATTTTCCAAACGGCTTTTCAATTCCTGATTTTGCTGTTTGATTTGATCTAGTTCCTCACGTAATTGCTTCAGGGTTTTGTCTGTGCCTATATTTTTTTGCACTTTACTAACTTCTTCTTCAGCGTAGCGACGGACGCGCCCATCTGCGGTTTGATTCGCTAAAGATTGCAAAATACCAATGGCTTTTGGGGTTTCCATTTGTCCCAAGGCTGTCAAAACTGCTACCTGAGTTAAAAAGAATGTTTCCCTGGCGATTTCCGATAATCGATCTAAAATCCTTTCTATATTAGCAGGAGTTTGGCCTGTGGAAATTTTCCCGATAGCGCGAATTGCGGAGAGCCGTAAAGGTTGTGGTACACCTATTTTTGTGTATTCCAGGATCAAATTTAAAGCTGCTTCCGAGGCTTTAAATTCAGATAAACCAGCTATAGCCCCACTACGAACTACTTCATTCCAACCCGCTCTTTCTTCTAATACAGATTTTAGCAGCTTAATTACCTTATCTTCATGGGGTTTATCTTCTAAATGCGCCGCTGCTATAGCCCCAACAGTTCTACAAGCGGCAGCCTCTACATAATAGCTCTCATCCCCATTCTGGACAAAACCCTTTACAGCCTTATAGCTATTATGAGTTTTAATTTGTGATAAAGCACTAATCACGGCTCGACGCACAAAGGGACTAGGATCATTTAAGCCAACTACCAAACCATCCAAGGCTTGATCTAATTGAATTTCTGCTAATTGTTTAGCAGCTTCAACACGCACACCCCAAAAAGAATCATTTTTCAAAGCAGAGGATAGGGCTTGAGTTGCTTCCAATCCGCCTTTTTTCGCTAAAGCTTCTGCTGCATAAATGCGAGAAATGGGGTGGGGATCAAATTCTAACTGGGCTTTCAATTCAGAAATCGGGTATTCTAAAGTGACGGTTTTTAAGTAATTATTCCCCACATCAAAACTAATAAAATCGGGTTTTTGTGTTAAAGGAAAGTAAAAACTTTGTTCTTTGTCATGTACCCGCACGGTAAAAGTTGTTAGTTGTGGATTTTCCTTGTATCCAAAACCAATGGGAATTTTGAGATTAAATAAATCCTTACTTTCGGCTTTAGCTTGGGTTTGGGTGACTGTCACCTTAGCCAAATTGGCATCATTATCCCAGGAATAAGCTACCTTAAAGTCAGGATGACCACCGCGAAAGACATATTGATCAAAAAGGAAAGCTAAATTCCGTCCTGTGGCTTTTTCAATGGCTCTTAATAAATCTATAGTTTCCACAGTGCGGTGAGCATTGTCCTGGACAAAAGTTTGGATAGCTGGCCAAAATAACTCATCCCCTAATTCTGCCCGAATCATGTGATAAACACAAGATCCTTTTTCATAAATATGGCGGTCATAAAGTTCGATCGCTTCTCGGTAAACATGAGTTACCATAGGTCTACGGTAGCGACTGCTATCTTCATTAAAATAACTTCGCGCTTCCGATAATCGGTAATATGCAGCTTCTTGGGGACCATATTCCTGTTCTGTCCACATTACCTCAGAATAAGAAGCCATACCTTCCTTAATCCAAGCGTGGGACCAATGTTTAATGACTACCAAATCTCCGAACCATTGGTGTGCGAGTTCGTGGACGACTAAACTTTCAGTATTACGGTTGTCTAATATAGCTCGTTCGTCTAGTAAGCATCTGTCAGTTAATAGAGTGGTGGAAGTATTTTCCATTCCTCCAAAAATAAAGTCATCTACACAAACTTGAGCATATTTGGGGAAAGGGTAAGGATAACCATACTTTTCGCTTAAAAACTCAATCATTTGGGGAGTTTTACCCATGCTGCGTCGAGCGTCTGCAATTCGTCTCTTTTCGACGTAATAGATAACGGGTTTATTATGCCACTCATCCCGAATTTCCGCAAAGTCACCAACGGCCAAAGTCATTAAGTAAGTAGGATGAACTTGTTGTTGTGACCAATGGTAGCTGTGATGTTTTCCTTCTTCTACCGTGTCAATTAGTTCCCCGTTGGAGATAGCAACCAAGGGTTTAGGAACACAAACGCGAATTTCCGAAGTTGATAACTGTCCAGGGTAGTCGAAACAAGGAAACCAGTAGCGAGAGTCTTCGTCTTCTCCTTGAGTCCAGACTTGGGTGGGTTTGTCGGGGTAGTGTTTGTCTGGTTGAATAAAGTAAATTCCCCGCTGGGGTTTTTCAGCACAGTAATTAATCGCAATTATCAGACGTAAACCGATCTTTGTGGGTTGTGATAGGTAAATACAAAGTTTTTCTCCATCATATTCAAAATTTTGGTCAACTTCATCCACTTGTACCGATTTAATCTGGAGATTGACAGCATCTAAAGTTAACCTATCAATACCATTACGAACCGGTAATAAGCGAATACTACAAGTTCCATAGCATCTTTGGTTGGGGATATCCAAACTCAGATCCAAAAAAATATGTTCTACCTGTCCGGGTCGGTCAGGGTTATAGTGTGGTTTTGCTCCTGGTAACTCAAACCGTTTATGTCCGGCTTTTTCGATATCAAAATGAAACTGCGACATTGATTATTACTAGCCTTATAGTCCTGAACCGTCTAGAGGAATGTGAGTTGTTTCTAAAGCAATAAGATATCATTTGCAGATTCAATTCTAACCATAGAGGAGTATTATTTAAAGCTAATTCCAATTTATTGGTGAGCATAAACTCCAGATTTTATCGGTAAATACGGTTAATTTAACGGAAATTAGTCATAAAAAATGGTTAAAGCTTGAAAACCGATGAGTTAAAGTTTTTCTACCACTTGATTGTAAACTGTGTTTATGATCGGGGTCTATTTAACTCTTTTATACTCAATATACCATATCTGCCGGCATTAAGTAAAGTGAGGAAAATCCCAAAATCTACTTGTTTTCCATCTGTTGTGGATGATTAGTATTTCCTATCATCTGTCACAAATTTCAATAAAATTAGGATAGTTCACTAATGTCTGACAAGAAATCATCGTTTTTAATTCCTGTAATTGGTACTGCTGTAATCTTAGCAGGAGGTATAGCAGCTTATATATATCTAAAGGGTAGTACAGATAGCTCTAGCCCTTTAGGTAATGCTAAATTAGTACCACAAACCGCCTTAATGGCAACTTATATTGACACTAATCCTGAATCCTGGTATAAGTTGCAACAGTTTGGTACACCTGAAGCACAGAAGTTAGTAACAAAAGGGTTAAAGGATTTTAACCAACAAATATGGAATGATAGTAATATTTCCTACGAAGCAGATATCAAACCTTGGGTTGGTGGTGTAATGATTGCGGTACTACCACCAGATAAAAAAAAGACACCACCCCCCCAAAAAACAACAAACTACTTAGGCTCACCCTCTGCACCAAATATTTTATTAGTAGTAGGTATTAAGGACAAAATAGCTGCGCTGAAATTTGCTAATAAGTTAAAAGCAGCACAAAACATCACAGCTAAGGAATCAGACTATAGAGGTGAAAAAATTATCGAAACCAAGGGTCAAGGTCAACCACAATATACAACCGTTTTGAATAATGACCACTTGCTGTTAACATCAAATAGACAAACTGTAGAAAAAGCCATTGATACCTATAAAGGTGAATCTTCCTTTGCGACTAAAGAAGGTGCATACGATATTCTTAGTAAAGGTGTAGATGTTAAAAATAGTCTGGCTCAACTTTATGTCCCCGATTATGCTAACATGATACAAAAATTAAATTCCCAGTCTCAACAATTACCTCCCCAAGCTCTAGCACAAATTAAGCAAGTGAAATCATTGGTAGCGGGTGTGGGAGTAGATGATGCGGGACTAAGATTAAAAACAACTGTGAATTTAGATCCCCAACTGAATAAATTTGAATATCAAACTACTTCGGCAAAAATTGTGGGACAATTTCCTAGTGAAACCTTTGCTTTAGTTAGTGGAAAAGGTATTAGTAAAAGTTGGCAAACTTTTGTGCAACAATCTCAAGATTATCCTGAATTAAATCAAATAATCCAACAAGCTCGGACACAACTAAAAACCACACAAATTGATTTAGATAAAGATATTTTTGGGTGGATGAATGGAGAATTTGGCTTAGGTGCTGTAAAATCTAATCAAGGTCTATTAGCTAATGTCGGTTTTGGAGGTGCATTAGTTTTAGATACAAGCGATCGCAAAACTGCTGAAGCCACCCTCACTAAACTTGATAATCTTGCTAAACAACAATCTATCAATATTGCCCAAAAAAATATTGGTGGTAAAAAGATTACAGAATGGCAAATTCCCCTCCAAGGCGCTCTTGTCTCCCATGGTTGGCTAGATAATGATACCGTATTTATAGCTCTTGGCGAACCGATTGCAGAAACCCTAGCAAATCGTCAAGGTACAGCACTTGATCAGAGTGATACCTTTAAAACTGTTATAGGTTCTTTGCAAAAACCCAATGGTGGTTATTTCTATTTAGATATGGACAAAACCACGGATATAATTAAGCGTTTATCTGCCCAAGGTCAACCCCTAAATCCAGATACTACTGCGATCTTAACTTCTATGCGTGGCGTTGGTGTGACTGTGAATAGCCCTAGTAAATCAAAGACTGAAATGGAGATGTTATTTTCTCTCAAACCTAGTCAGGGGAAATAATATTCATTTTCTGTGATTTAAGTAGGTTGGCGTTAAAAATTGTCGTTATGACAAGGGAACAGGGAACAGGGAACTCTTAACTGGGAACAGGGAACTCTTAACTGGGAACAGGGAACTCTTAACAGGGAACAGGGAACTCTTAACTGGGAACAGGGAACTCTTAACAGGGAACTCTTAACTGGGAACAGGGAACTCTTAACAGGGAACTCTTAACTGGGAACAGGGAACTCTTAACTGGGAACTCTTAACTGGGAACAGGGAACTCTTAACAGGGAACTCTTAACTGGGAACAGGGAACTCTTAACTGGGAACAGGGAACAGGGAACTCTTAACTGGGAACAGGGAACTCTTAACTGGGAACAGGGAACAGGGAAGAGGTTTTCGGCAACTTTACTTTTTGTTACTTATGTCGGTTTTTTTCCGTTCACCTACTTAGATGTGTGATCATGAATTACAGGACTTATACAAAACAGTCGGGTAATTCATGAATTACTCCCACCAACAAATAGAGAATAGGAAACAGAGTCGAAAATCTTTTGCTGTATATTGAAAATTTTATTCCTGAAACAAGATGACTAAACCAACCGCACCACAGTTAAATACTCAAATTGCAGAAATATCTCCCCAAATTGATTATATAGTGGCAATGTCTCAACCAGAAAGCCATCTGTTTGAAGTGACGTTACACATTGTTAATTATCCTTCAGAAATTCTTGATTTAAAAATGCCAGTGTGGACACCTGGATCATATTTAGTGCGGGAATATGCCAGAAATTTACAAGATTTTACCGCTTTTGGTAATACTGAACATTTACCTTGGCGAAAAGTTAGTAAAAATCATTGGCAAGTAGAAAAAGGTGATATTTCCCAGGTAACTATATCTTATCGTATTTTTGCTAATGAACTATCAGTAAGAACAAATCATTTAGATGCCACTCACGGTTATTTTAATGGTGCAGCATTGTTTTTTAGAATCCCTAATTGGGAGAATTTACCCTTAAAAATAACTGTGATTCCCCCTCACCCCCAATGGCAAATAACCACTGCTTTACCAACTGTTTCCGAGACAAAAAATACTTTCTTAGCCTCAGATTTTGATACTTTAGTTGATAGTCCTTTTGAAATTGGTTGTCATCAATTATATAAGTTTGAGGTTTTGGATAAACCCCATGAGTTAGCAATTTGGGGAAAAGGTAATTTTCAACCACAAACAATGATTAATGATTTCCAAAAAATCATTGAAGTAGAAGCACAAATGTTTGATGGTTTACCTTATGACAGATATGTGTTTTTACTGCATTTATTTCAGCAAGCTTTTGGTGGTTTAGAACATAAAAATTCTTGTTCTTTAATTTATCAAAGATTTGGATTTCAGACCCCAGATAAATATGAGCCATTTTTACAATTAGTTGCCCATGAATTTTTTCATTTATGGAATGTGAAAAGAATTCGTCCCCAAGGTTTAGAGATAATCGCCTATGATCAGGAAAACTATACACCATCTTTATGGTTTTGTGAGGGAACAACCAGTTATTATGATTTAATCATTCCTTTACGGGCAGGTATTTATAATACCCAGGCATATTTGAATTATTTGAGTAAGGAAATTACCAGATATTTGATGACTCCCGGACGCAAAGTACAACCTTTATCGGAGTCAAGTTTTGACGCTTGGATTAAACTTTATCGTCCAGATGCTAATAGTGGTAATTCCCAAATTTCCTATTATTTAAAAGGGGAAATGGTATCACTTTTGTTAGATTTATTAATTCGCGTTCATCATGAAAATAAACGTTCTTTAGATGATGTCATGCGGCAAATGTGGCAACAATTTGGCAAGGCAGAAATTGGTTATACTCCTGAACAATTAGAGGAGGTAATTGAATCTGTAGCGGGTATGGATTTAGGATATTTCTTCAAACATTATCTCCATGGACTCGAAGATTTACCATTTAATCGCCATTTGCAACATTTTGGTTTACAATTAGTAGAAGAAAAGAACGAAGAACCTTATTTAGGTGTGAGGATAAATAGCGAAAATGGTCGAGAAATAATTAAATTTGTAGAAGCAGATTCACCGGCACAAAAAGCAGGAATTGATGCAGGAGATGAATTATTAGCTATTGATGGAATTAAGGTAGGAAATCAGTTAAATGAACGATTGAAGGATTATCAAGAAAATGATTTGATCCAAGTTACTGTTTTCCATCAAGATGAATTGCGGACTTATTCTATCACCTTAGCAGCAGCAATTCCTGGTAAATATCAACTTAAATCGGTGGAAAATCCCTCTTCTAGAGAAATGGAGAACTTTGTCGGTTGGTTAGGTGTACCGCTGTCAACTATTCAGTAATAAGGGAACAGGGAACACAGGAAGAAAGACAGAATTGATACCTACTGAGTCTTGTATGGCTACGCCACGCAAGCTATCAAAAATCAAATAGGAGTCCTATA
>LJOT01000406.1 GCA_001672075.1 Anabaena sp. CRKS33 | reverse complement strand
CCAATATTTCTCGCTTCTGTTCTCAGGATAGAAGTACATAAACTATGAAAAGTTTTAATTGTGATATAGCGAAATTGTTGAGGACACATTTCTGCTAACTTTTTTTTCATTTCTTTAGCTGCGCGGTTAGTGAAAGTGAGACAGAGGATTTTTTCGGGAGAAATACCTGCTTCAATTGCTTTGACAACTCTTGATGATAAAACACCGGTTTTACCAGTTCCCACGGGAGCTAATATTAATAATGCTCCATTTATGTGGTTGATAATTTTTAGTTGTTCTGGGTTGGGTTGGTTTTGTGACATAGGAAATACGATAATTTAAACAGTTAACAACGAAACATCAGATATGTTATATCTATTTTTATCTTGAATATACATTAGCAGACATTTAGCAACATATTCTGCTAATTTAACGGGTACAGCATTACCAATCATTTGTTCTAAATCTGTTTTTGAACCGACAAAAATAAAATCATCAGGGAAAGTTTGAATATAACTTCTTTCACGAGTAGTTAGAGGACGTAAATCTGGTGTTAATGGTGCAACATCTCCGGGATGTTGTTGATAACTTTTAGGTATTGGTCTATTTACACCTCTAATAGTTGGACTTGGTTCATCAATAGTAAAAATGGCTCTTCTTTGATAACTTCTAGGATGACGATAATAATATTCAATCCCTAAACTATTTCCTAAATAATCTCTAATAGTTGTCGGTTTTTTAGATAAATTAGCTTCTAGATAAGTTTTGAGATTATCATCTTTACCACCAAGTTCTCCTATACAGAAAAATCTCTTCCTCTTTTGTGGTACACCGCATAAACTAGCATCTAATACCTTTTCTGTTAAACCATAACCAGCAGATTTAAGAATTTGTTTAAATTCTTGATATTTGTAAGATTTTCTAAACAATTCTACATTTTCTAAAACAAACCATTGACTAGAAACATTAGCTACTATTTCAGCAAATGTAATACTTAAATCTCCTCTCCCTAAATCTTCATTGCGCTTACCAGCACTAGAAAAATCTTGGCACGGTGGACCACCAATAATTACATCTGGTAATAATTCTTTAAATATTAAATAATTATTATTTACCTGACTCAAATCATATTTAAAAATTGGATGATGAAAATTTTGCTGATAAACATTTATGGCAGATTTCCAGTTTTCAAAAGCAGCGACAATTTCAAATCCACTATTCTGAAATCCTAGCGATAAACCACCACAACCAGAAAATATATCTATGACCTTTAAAGAAGACGATTTCATTTGTATATTCATTAAATTTCCTTTAGTCTATCATCGAAAATTTCTGGATTGCTGAAAATAATAGCATCAAATCTTCTTTCAGGACTTAAAAAGTTTTGTCCTCCTCCTAAAATGATATTTTTAATTTCTTCTTTGGTAATTCTGGGTTTAACTAAATTATCACAAATCATATAAGGACGAGTGTTAGAACCACTTAAAGCAAAGGCTTTATCATTCTTGGTGTTATAGGTTAATGTATCAATAACTAATTTATGATTTATCTTACCAACAAGGGCAAATTCATATAACATTTTTACCAACCAGACAACAGAACGCATAGGTCTTTGGATAGTTTCTTCTGATTTAGCTAGTCTTTTAGTGATATCAAAGAAAAGCCGGGTAAAACCAAAGTTACTCCAGATAAAAATATCTAAACAGTTTTGATAAAGTTTGGAAGTCTTACCAACCGTTTTCCATATTGGTTGCATAACTAATGGAGATTGAATTGCTATATTTTCAATTATTAAAGTATCTAAACTATCTACAATTTGAGGAATAAAAGGCAATACCTGACGGATACTTGACCAATCTTCAATTTGACTACATACAGGTTGAAGATAATTGAGTAATTTATCTCTTAAATTTTCAAATTCATGAGCAATACTCAAAGCAAGATAGACAATAGTATCTGGTCTGGTAACAATTTCACAGCCGTATTTATGATCTGGTAAACGATAAGTCGAATTATCAGGTAATGCAGTTAATTTAATTTCTATACTTCGTAAACAAGCATTATCTCTACTAAGATCATGGGTTACTAAATCAACTCGCGGTAATTTACCAACAACTATTTTTCTATAAGGTACATAGTCACTTTCAAAGGAGAAGAATAAATGATCAGAAAGAGGAGTGATACCAAATATTTGAGAAATATCTATTTCTTGATGCTGAATTTTTAACTGTTTGTCCAAGGTTAAATAATTAAGTTTTAAACCTTTCTGATACATATAACAAGCTAAGGATGCAGGAAAAGAATTATTAAATTGATTTTTTCCCCAACTTTCTCTTTGAGAAAAGTCTCTATTGGAATGAGTTAATCCAAATAAGCCTACTTGTACATTGTCTGGTTGCATTAGTCTGACTTTGATATTATTTATTTAGATAATAATTTCAGTATAAATTAATTTTTTGATATTTAGCTGATTATTTGGCGTAAGATTCTTACTCCACCCAGGTACAGATTTATCTGGGTTGATCTGGGTTTACCTGGGTTTATTGCTGATTCCTGTACCTGACTGAGAAAGGAAATGCTATAGTGCATCTCCTTTTAAATTTTACCTACCCAAATCGTGCATTTCATTAATTACCGTTGCACATTGTTGAGTCACTCTTTCCAATTCTTCCTTATTAGTAGAACTGGGAGC
>LJOT01000405.1 GCA_001672075.1 Anabaena sp. CRKS33 | reverse complement strand
AATTTTTGATTTCCTTATCTTGATCGGAATTTAGAAAGTTATGATTTTAACACGGAAAAAGCTGTAGGTATCGCACCCTCCCACATCCCACAACAGCGAACTGACAAGTCAGCGCTTCGCTATCGCACTCCCACATCCCAGCAGAAAAATGATCGCACTTCCCATAGCCCTACAGAAAAGCGATCTCACTATCTACAAATACTGACATCTTGCACCAACAAAAATTGATGTAATTTCGTTACACCGTATAATTCCAAAAATCTTGATTTACCGTTTAAAACCAATAAAAATAACGTAGTCTTAGGGCGGATATTTTTAGCTCATCTGGGTTTGTACGGAAAGGTGCAAGATATGAGAATACAGAAAGGCGAAGCTATCTCTTCGAGACGCTACGCGAACGCTAACGCACTTCCCACATCCATACAAAACATTTGAGAAAAATTGACAATATTTGCCATAATCAAAGAATCAGAGATATAAAAACTTATTAGCTATGACTACAGTAAATATTTCTCTTCCCGATTCTATGCGGGACTTTATCAACGAACAGGTTACAAAAGGTGGCTACAGTACCACAAGCGAATACATTCGACACTTGATCCGTCAAGACTTAGAAAGGGTGGCACAAACACGACTAGAAACATGGCTATTAGAAGGATTAGATAGCGGTGAAGCGATTGAGATTACGGATGAGTGGTGGGAACAAAAACGCACTCAGCTTCTTGAGAGACTTCGTAAGTAATAGCAATGACTAGACGAATTGTAATTAGACCAAAGGCTAGTGTTGACCTTGATGAACAGTTTGCTTATATTGCCCAGAATAATTTTGACGCAGCATTAAGTTTTTTTGATGCTACAAGGCAGACTTTTTCACAATTAGCACAACTGCCTGGTATTGGTAGTGTTTATAATGTTAAAAATCCGCGTTTAGTTGGTTTGCAAAAGTGGGTAGTTAGAGGATTTGAAAAGCATCTAATTTTTTATTTGGAAGGGGATGAGTATATTGAAATTGTCCGATTAATCCATGCTGCACGGGATATTTCACAGATTTTAGCAGAAGAAGAATAGTTATAGTTATCAGCTATGCGATCGCACTCTCTCATTTCCAAAAAAAGCGAACTGACAAGTCAGCGCTTCGCTATCGCTCTCCACCACATCCCCAAAAAAGGCGATCGCATTTTCCACAACTACAGAAAAGCGATCGCATATCCCCAAACAGCGATTCCTGCGGAGCGCTTCGCTATCGCACTCCCACATCCCAAAAAAGCGAACTGCTTGCAGCAGCGCTGGCGCTATCGCCCCCTCAATCCCCAAACTTAGTTTAGGATGGCAATTTGATGAGAGGCTGAGTAATAATTTTTCTGTTTTTAGCTACCTGTTTTTTCCTTAAATCTTGACAAATTTTATGCAAATCATAATTAAAAGATTTAGCGTGTTCTTCTCGAATTTTGTAAATTTCTTCTAATACTTCATCTTTCCACATAGTTAATCTCCCATAAGTTCATAAGGTGTACAAATTGTTGGTAGTTCATATCCAGACTGAATACTAATTTGTGAGAGTTTTTTCTGGATTTGTGCATTGGCAATATGTTTACAGTATTAAATACTTATTTAATCACTACTTATATCATAATCTGAAGTTGATCGCACCTCCCACATCCCCAAAAAGCGATCGCCTAAATAAAAGGATTGATAATTTGCAATCCTTCCACTATCAAGCCATGTTGCATATCTTCTGAATAGAGTTGATTTACATTAGCTGATAATGCACTGGCGATAATTAAACTATCCCAAAATGAGAAGAAATATTTTGTTCTTAATGTTGATGCTGTCAATAATATATTCAAATCTAGCTCAATAATGTTATGGATTTGATAAAATCCTTGAATCAAATTTTGAATTTGATTTTCTTGGAAATTGGCTTTTTTGATCAGATTTACGCAAACTTCATTGATTACCTGGGTACTTAAATAAAGTCCTGTTTGTGTGGCTATATGGTTAGCAATTTGATGTTTTTTTATATCTTGACTCTGATTAAGTGCATATATCCAGATATTTGAATCCAAAAAAGTTGTCATTTTTTTATTCATTTTCGTAAATTTCTTCTCGTTTCATTGGAGTTAAATCTTCTATATTTAGAGGATGTTCTAATAAATATTGGAGATAATTTCCAGTTTTTTCAACAGTTTCTTGTTGAAGAGTGACTTTAACTATATTGGGTTGTTTGAACTGTTGTTGGTACTGTTCGGGAATTTTAATCATCCCATTTTCAATAGTGGTTTTAAATTCTACTGTAATCATATCTATTTTCCTAGTCTTTATTTGCTTGTTAGTTCTATTATACCTCAGTTTATTTCCTTTACCATTTCTGAAAGCATCAAAACTATCGCCCTCCACACCCCAAACAGCGATCGCCCTCTCACTTCCTAAAAACGATCGCCCCTCCACATTCCCCAAAAGCGATCGCCCTCTCTCATTCCTAAAAGCGATCGCCCTCTCACATCCCCAAAAGCGATCGCCCTTCCCACATCCCCAAAAGTGATCGCACCTTCACATCCCCAAAAGGCGATTCCTGCGGAGCGCAACGCTTACGCACTAAACAACCATAAAATTATTGAGTGCTTAATTTAGATTTTTTTGTTTTGTATTGTTGCTGTAATTCTAGATAATA
>LJOT01000705.1 GCA_001672075.1 Anabaena sp. CRKS33 | reverse complement strand
GCGGATGCGATCGCCTATACTAAGTTCATGCTCTGGTGTTTCTAGAAGTTTTTTACTTTCAATTACCATATAACGATCTTGCGCCCATAACCAACGACTCAATGGTTTGCGATCGTCGTGGTGGATGTATGCTGATAATTGACTAGACTTACCTTGATGCTCTAAAAGTTGAGTATGTCCGTCATCAATATATATTGCTTTGTTTTTACGGAATAGCATTTGACGGGGAGGGAGTATAGTACCCCGTAAAGGTTTACCAAATACACAATATTTAAATCTTACAAAGTAGCCATCAATGCTAGAATTTAGAGGTAGATTTTTTATTTCAGTTATTACTGCATCAGTGACAATATAATCTGCATCTAAGGATAAAACCCACTTAGTTGCAACTTTTTCTAATCCATAGTTCCACTGGGTAGCATGAGTATCAAATTTTCTGGAAAATACTTCTACTTGAGGATATTGAGACAAAATTTCTAATGTTGTATCTGTGCTATAACTGTCAATAACAATGATTTTACTTGCCCATTTAAGTTTTTCTAGGGTACGATTAATGTTATTTTCTTCGTTATAGGTAAGGATGAGAGGTGTAATTTGTTCTAACATGAGGATATTCAAATAAATTATTGTTATTGAACTATGGTACTAGAACACAACATAGTTTTCCAAAGGTAGGGAAATCTACCTGCAAACTTAAACTTGATATTTGTATAGTTCTCTGATTT
>LJOT01000404.1 GCA_001672075.1 Anabaena sp. CRKS33 | reverse complement strand
GGTAAATCTATTTCCTATGAAGAAACTCAGGAAATGACAGGACAAGAAGTAGTTTTAGATATGAATACAGGTGAACGTATTCCAGCCCATGCAATTAGCGAAGGAACAATGTTAACTTTAGGATTATTAACTGTACTAATGAATCCTAATCAACCTAACTTAGTTTTATTAGATGATGTGGAACAGGGACTTCATCCTCAAGCCCAACGAGAGTTAATGACTGTTTTTAAAGAAATCATTGCCGAAAATCCTAACCTGCAAATTATTTTTTCTACTCATTCCCCTTATATTATTGATGCGCTTGCTCCTTCTCAAGTTCACATCTTAAATAATAGTAAATCAGGTTTCACAATTGCTAAACGCTTAGATGAAAATCCTGATGTAGTATGGGCAAAAGAAACCTTAACAACAGGTGAATTTTGGGATGCTGAAGGTGAAGATTGGGTGGTAGAAGGAGAAATCAGTGATTGAGTTTATTGTCATAGTTGAAAGTGGTGCAGATGCCAGAACAGCTACTAAATTAGCCGAGCGAGTTTTACAAGAAAAATTCGATTGGTTAGATGATGATAGTCTTCAATATCATTTTCAGTGGACTGGTTTACAGGAAGGGACAGAATTTTCTTGTTGGAGAGACATTAGAAAAATAATTGATGATACAAAAAAACAACTAAAATATAATAAACCCAGATATTTAGGGCATGATAGTAAGGGTGTACCCTTAAAAGCTGATGGAGCAGTATCTATAAAGATTCTTAATTTGGTAAGGTTTCTACAAAAAACACGACAGATTAAAGCCGTTATTTTTATCCGTGATTTAGATAATCAATCGGAACGTAAAGAAGGACTTAAACAAGCACGTTCAGAACATATTAATAAAACACCGAAATTAGAAATTATCATTGGTGCTGCTGATCCAAAAAGTGAAGCATGGGTTTTAAATGGCTTTATTCCATCAAATCAACAAGAGAAACAAATTCTCGAAGAAATCAAAAATAAATTGAGTTTTGATCCTTGCATAGAGTCTCACAGATTACGCGCTATTTCTGAGAAAGAACCGGAACGAATCAGAAATGTAAAAGTAGTAGTTGAACAACTGACAGGAAATATGGAACGGGAAAAGCAGTGTTGGGAAGAGACAAATTTAAAACATCTACGAGAAAGGGGAGTTGATACAGGTTTGACAGATTATATTCAAGAAGTTGAGGAACGATTAGTTGAAATTATTAAGTCTGATTAATAACTATTTTCCTATCAGTTGCTATAATCAAAACAAACTGAGAAAAATCCTGCTATGATAGCCATTCCCCAACAACCAGCAAAAATGACCATTGAGGAATATCTTGCATGGGAACTTAACCAAGATATTCGCTACGACTACATCAACGGCGAAGTTTTCGCCATGACAGGTGGTACAATCCCCCATAATGATATTGCTCTCAATCTTTACACATCTTTACGTCCTCACCTCCGTCCTAGAGGTTGTCGAATCAATGTATCAGATGTCAAAGTACAAGTTACCTCTAAAGGTCCATACTTCTATCCTGATCTGATCGTCAGTTGTCACCCTGAAGACATCAATGCCCGTAAATTTATCCAAAATCCTAAATTAATTGTTGAAGTTCTTTCTCCCGGTACAAGCGGTAAAGATAGAGAGGAAAAATTCCGATATTATCTGACCATACCCAGTTTACAAGAATATATCTTGATTGATTCTGAAAAAATCTCTGTTGAACGTTATTGTCGAGGAGAAGGAAGAATGTGGCTTTATTATCCCTACACTACTGGAGACATGATCACTTTATCAAGTATTGCATTTGAATTTCCCATAGAAATGCTGTATGATGGTGTAAGATTGGAAATAGAAACATAAAGGTAAAATTAACATCCTCTATCAAGGCAAATAAATACTACTATAAACTCAAATAAAATTATGACAAAACGTAAAAAAAGTAACTTCCAATGGATTAAAGAAACCCTAGAACTGAAACCAGATCATCATTGGGAATCTCCCCCAGAATACAATATTTTTGTGGCAGGTAGGGGGGCTGTGCGGTTTAATGTCCCCCGTGGTTGGATAACTCAACCCCAGGAAAAATCATTTAAGTTTACAGATAAAAAACCACCTGATGATGATTGTTGTTTAGAAATGTCTTACAATCATTTACCTCCTAATGATTGGACTCTGTTTCCCCTCAAATCTACTTTAAAGAAAATCATGGAAGATGATAGTCGTGATGTAATTGCAAGAGGAGAAGTGATCACTGTCAAAAGACAAACGGCTAAAATCATGTGGTGTGAAATTAAATTTATTGACACTCAAACAGAACCCAGGGAAGCTTTTTCTCGGACTTGTGTTGGTTTGGGTTCTAATATTCAATGTTTAATTACCTTTGATTATTGGGCAGATCAAGCAGAACAATTAATACCTGTTTGGGATGAAGTAATGCGGAGTTTAACACTAGGATTATATATCAGAGATCCTAGAACTGGTTTAGCTTTCCCTGATTAAAAGGTTAATTAACAAATCATCTGTGTTTATCTGCGTTTATCTGCGTTTAATTATGATTTATTGTACCTCACTGGAATAGTAATTACTGATGGTAACTATTTATAGTAGTTATAGTAGTTATTGGACTAGATTGACACAATGTGGTTAGATGTTATGGAAAACGTAATTTCCTTTT
>LJOT01000704.1 GCA_001672075.1 Anabaena sp. CRKS33 | reverse complement strand
TTACAACCAATTACCTAAAAGAACGTAACCTGCCCAAAAATTAGGATCTCTGTAATCCTGACTTTGCAGTAATGCTAGTTGGGCTTGACGTAAAGCATCGGCTTTGCTAATCTTCTCATCCTTAAAAGCCTCATAAAACTTAGCCATGAGCATGGAGGTTGACTTATCATCAACTAGCCACAGAGTTCCCAATGTACTCCGTGTACCTCCCCTGATAGCAACACCAGCTAATCCCAAAGATGCTCTCTTGTCCCCCGTTAAAGTCTCACAGGCACTTAATACTAGTAATTCCACCGGATCTCTCGAACGCAATAAATTATCTAACTCATTGACTCTTAGCTTCTTATCGGAGGTAACAATAAAAGTCTGATCAGGTTGGGAACTAAACGCACCATGGGTGGCCAGATGAATAATTGAAAAAGAGGAGGAATTAAGCCTATTAGTCAAGGCGTTGCTGGTAAACTCTTGATCAAGTAACTTAGTTGAATTAGGCAGTAGGGATTTAATGTTGTTAATTTCATCCTTCACAGACTTTAACTCACCAAACGGTCTACCTTCAATAATTCGTGATTCACTCAACCCAGCAATTAAGGCCGGGACATTTTTCTTTTGGAAACGCTGAACGTCTACCAGTTGCAAACTAGGAGCTAAAGCAATATTATACTGTTCGATTAGATATTTTGGCTGACCGTTTTCCTGACCCTTGCTTAACACCGACATGGGAAAA
>LJOT01000703.1 GCA_001672075.1 Anabaena sp. CRKS33 | reverse complement strand
CTTTGCCAACCGGAGAGCTGAGCCATGAACTCGCCAACGGCATAGTCCTCGTCGATGAGAGTCCAAGTTGAGATGCCCGCTGCCTTGGCTTTGATGTTTATGGTCAGCCGAGCCACGATCACATAAGCAAGGGAGTGCTCCTCCAGGAACGCCAAGAGTTCTTCTGCAAAGAAGCCGCTGTCAGCCCTCACACATCGCACCTTCCAGCCCGCAGGCATGAGGACAAGTGCCTCTCCCTTAGGAACTCAACAATCCCACGACTCGCGATGGTATTACCGCTGCGCAGCCATGCGTGAAGTATGCATGGGGCCTCGGCAAGCATGGCCAGCAGAGGATGGTGACTCAAGCGACCTGGACGATGCGGGTTATATCCCTTGGCCGCACCTTCCTGATGACCACTGCGCTGGAAGATGGTCGAATCCAGATCGAGGCTATAGCCCTCCTCGGGCATCAGGAAGAGTGGCAGGATCGAGCTCCAGAGAGGTCGCCAGAAGGCTTCGATAGTCCCTTGGGTGAAGCGGGCAAAGAAGTTGCGGATGGTATCGGTGCCAGGAAAACGAGTGATGCCAAGCATGGCGTGAAGCGCCTTGTCAGATCGCAACCAGTCGCTATGAGCAAAACGGCTTGCTCCAACAACCACCGAACACAGGAAGGCTGTTAAGGTATGAGCAGGCGGGATGGAGTTGGGACTCCGGTGAACAAATGGCATGTTCTCCTGGAGCTTGGCT
>LJOT01000122.1 GCA_001672075.1 Anabaena sp. CRKS33 | reverse complement strand
ACATTATTCAGCAGATTTAAACGGTTCTCTGAATATATTAAGAAAAGTAGTTGGGGACTCTATCTTTGATAGAAACTCAGTAGAGAGGCTTGTAGTTAGCCCTGTAAGGTGTAAGCCTTACCAAGCTAGAAATATTTGACTATATTTTTAGTAACTATATTAGTTCTATTAAAACTCCCGTCCCAGCAATTTTGAAAAATCCTATACTTAGAGGCAAGAATGGCAGCTAATACCGAGACTTCTGGCAAGCAAAAAGCGTTAAATATCGTACTTGGACAAATTGAGCGTAGCTTCGGTAAAGGAGCAATTATGCGCCTGGGTGATGCTACCCGCATGAAAGTAGAAACAATATCTACTGGTGCGCTTACCCTAGATTTAGCCTTGGGAGGGGGTTTACCCAAAGGACGGATAATTGAGATTTACGGACCTGAAAGTTCTGGTAAAACTACCGTTGCTCTCCATGCTTTGGCAGAAGTCCAGAGAAATGGGGGTATTGCGGCATTTGTAGACGCTGAACACGCCCTAGATCCAACTTACGCAGCCGCATTGGGTGTAGATATTGAAAACTTGCTTGTTTCCCAACCAGACACTGGCGAATCAGCCTTAGAAATAGTTGATCAACTTGTGCGTTCTGCCGCCGTTGATATTGTCATTATTGACTCCGTAGCTGCCCTAGTCCCCCGCGCTGAAATTGAAGGGGATATGGGTGATATTCACGTGGGTTTACAAGCTCGCTTAATGAGCCAAGCCTTACGTAAAATAACGGGTAATATTGGTAAATCTGGATGCACAGTTATTTTTATTAACCAATTGCGGCAAAAAATCGGTGTCACCTATGGTAGTCCAGAAACCACAACGGGTGGTAATGCGCTGAAATTTTACGCTTCTGTACGCTTGGATATTCGTAGAATTCAAACCTTGAAAAAAGGTACGGATGAATTTGGCAACCGTGTGAAAGTGAAAGTAGCTAAAAATAAAGTTGCACCACCTTTCAGAATTGCCGAATTTGATATTATCTTTGGTAAAGGAATTTCTACTCTGGGTTGTTTAGTAGACATAGCCGAAGAAACTGGAGTTCTTTTGCGTAAAGGTGCTTGGTATAGCTACAATGGTGAAAACATTTCCCAAGGTAGAGATAACGCCATTAAATACTTAGAAGAAAAACCAGACTTTGTAGCCAAAGTTAAAGAACAAGTCCTGGAAAAACTAGATAAAGGTGCAGTAGTGTCTGCCAATTCTGTCACCCAACCCCATGACATTGAAGAGGAAGAAGAAATTGATTTAGAAGAATAGACAAAAAATAGAGATGTTAGCAGTAACATCTCTACTCTACCGTAAAAATCTTCTCAAACTCTTGTTCTGCGGGTCTGTAGCGCCTCTAGGTCAAAAAAATTATTTACTTGATCAAAGCCCAATTTTTAATCACACTCACTAATTCACTAGGATCATGAATTAAAAAATCTGGGTTTTGTTTACCTAGTGCTTCAGAAGAATTAAACCCCCAACTGACCGCAATTACCTTGATATTCGCCTTTTTAGCAGATTCCACATCTCTAGTTTCATCTCCTACATAAATCACTGCCTCTGGTTTAAACTGTTTTTGACGCAAGACATTATTAATAATTGTGGTTTTGCCAAAAATAGTTACTCCTGAATAAATAAAGTCAAACAAGTGATCCAATTTATGGCACTTGAGAAATTCATGCACATTGTCTTGAGAGTTAGAAGTAATAATTCCTAGGTGATAACCTTGATCATGAAGTTCTACTAATGCGGTTTTAATTCCATAAATAAGATGCAATTCGTGAATTTTATGCTTTAATTCTCCTTTTACTTTTTTGACAAGAAAAGGGATTTTGAATAGTGAAACACCAGAATATTTAATAATCTCTCTGGCTGTTAAGTTTCTCAGTAGTGCTAATTCTTGGGAATTAATCGGAATATATCCAAATTCCCGAGCTAAACGATTGGCAATAGTGACAAGAGCATCTACTGTATCAGCAATCGTCCCATCAAAATCAAAAATTATTACTTTTTGGGTCATTATTATGCCTGGATAGGTCAAGATTAGCGCGAGCATTACGTCGTAACATTTCTGGTTTAATGCGCCGCAAAGCTGACGCTGTGAATCTTTTATCCCACTCCTCATCTGGTATTTGTGCCAATTCTACCAGCTTGGGGTGCAAATTTTCAGGATAGGGTTGGAAATCAGTTACATCAGTTACTTGAGCAAACCGTTGATTCCAAGGACAAACATCTTGACAAATATCACAACCTGCTACCCATCCTTGTAAATGAGGTTTAATGTCTGGTGGTAGCTCTTGATCCCGATTCTCTATGGTGTGATAGGCAATGCAGCGATTAGCATCCACCACAAAAGGTTCAGTAATTGCACCTGTGGGACAAGCTTGTAAACAACGAGTACAAGTTCCACAATGTTGCGTACTCGGTTGATCCTTTTCTAACTCTAGGTTAGTTAATACTTCTCCTAAAAACACCCAAGAACCATATTTCCTGGTAATCACATTACCGTTTTTAGCAATCCAACCAATCCCAGCTTTTTCAGCCCAAAGTTTATCTTGGATTGGTCCTGTATCTGCATAATAACGCGCTTTTATATTCGTACCCAGGGATTCTAGCCAACTAGCCAATTCCTTCAGCTTTTTCTGCATGACTCTATGATAATCCCGACCCCAGCCATAGCGAGAAATTTTTCCGTATTCATCCCCCTGGGGACGTGAATGGGGAGTATAATAATTCAATGCTACAGATACAAGCGATCGCACTTCCGGCATAACTAAACTAATATTTTCACGCCGGGGATTTTTCATCCATTCCATATCAGCGTGATAACCCATTTTTAGCCAATCTCTCAATTTTTGTATTTCTGTCGCTTCTAAATCAGCCACAGCAGCAATTCCCACCTCATGAAATCCCAACTCTTTGGCCTTTGCTTTCACCACTATGCTGCTAATTGATGTACATTCATTCATTTTTCTTATGGGAAATTTAGCAAAGACAAAGGAGATAATCAGTATATTATCAGGCCAGGCTATGATCCCCTAGTTTACTATTCCTGATTACACATATATGTAAATTTTATTTGCAATTTGTTAAGAAATAATGCAATATGGGATGGAAGAGGTCAAGCAACCCAGAGTGATGAACCTCCTGACTTAATTCATAGACCTTGGAGAAATTATGACGTTCACTTCTGATTCAGCTTCAACCAGATTTTCTGGAACTTTTAACTATAAAACTACCGACGCTATCCCCGCGACTATTGCTGTATTCAAAGCTCTCAACATAGATGATCAGTTAGCAGTGCTTTGGTATGCCTATACAGAAATGGGTCGTTCTATTACACCAGCAGCTACAGGCGCGGCACGTTTGCAATTAGCGGAAGGTCTTTTAAATCAAATTAAACAAATGTCTCACCCAGAGCAGTTAGAAGTCATGCGCGACTTGGCTGCTCAAAGAAATACCCCCATTTCCCGCGCCTATGGTATTCTTAGCGTCAACACCAAGTTGGCTTTCTGGTACGAATTATCAGAATTAATGGTGAAAGGCTTTGTTATTCCCGTACCAGCTGGTTATCAACTGTCCCGTGACGGTTCACGAGTTTTAGAAACTTTAAAAGAATTAGATTTTGGTCAACAAATTACTGTTTTGCGAAAAGTAGTCTCAGATATGGGTGTAGACCCCTTAGCTGATTAAATTTTGGATTTTGGATTTTGGATTTTAGATTTTGGATTTTAGATTTTAAATTCCCCTCAAAGGATTTAAAAATTTCTATATCCTCATAACCTCAATATTTACCAATTTTAGAGCTTACGCAACTGTCACAATAATTTCCATAAATAGTCAGTTGCGTAATATCACTTTTTTTATCCTCAAGCCATTTTTTTAATCTTGTATTTCTTATTTCGTGTCCTTCGCGCCTTTGCGGTTCATTTCTGATCTTAAGTAATACAGGTAAATATATGACCGTTGCTAAATTTTCACCACCAGGAAAACTTGAGATATCAGGAGTCACAGAAACAACAATTTTAAATTACTTTACTACTTTAAATGCTGGGGAATTTACACAAACCGCTGCTTTATTTGCGGAAGATGGTCTTATGTACCCACCATTTGAATCTGCTATTATCGGACAAGATGCAGTCGCTACCTATCTTGACAAAGAAGCTCAAGATATCAAAGCCTATCCCCAACAAGGAATAAGTGAGAATTTACCAGATCATCATACTCAAATTCAGGTGACAGGTAAAGCAGAAACTTCCTGGTGTGGTGTAAATGTCCTGTGGTTATTCATTCTCAACCGAAATAAACAAATCATTGAAGCTAAAATCAAGCTTTTAGCCTCACCCCAAGATTTGCTATGCTTACGGCCACCCGATAAAGAATATACAGTTGATCCAGTTTAGCTTTTAGCAGCAGTAACTTGAGCTAAAGAACGGAATAGCAATTTTCTACCTAGTTCGACATCAGACGGTGAACACTGCCAATCTGGATGTGCTGTCATTAACAAGCTATCTAAGGTTTCCTGATCAAAAAGATGCCATACAGCAGCATCATTAATTTTTGATTCTAGACCATAGCAGTTAGGAGAAATACAGTGAATTAGAGAAACGCTGGAAATTCTCACCAAACTCATCATTTCACCAGGTTGGAGAGAGCGAAATTGACGGATAACTTGTTTAAATTCAGTTATAGAAGATACTAAGAGTCCGGGGATGGCCACTGTTGCTTTTTTATCTCCATTCACCGCAATCCAGTAATGACGACTAGGATCAATTCCTTCTAACCAAGGTGATTCATCATCTAGACGATAGCGGGGTGATAGGCAAAATAAAGCTTCCATAGTTGAAATTCTATCAAATTAGGGATTTTTATGTTTAGTAACCAAATAATCGGGATCATCTGCAAGCAGCCCTATACTCACAGTATTTAATAAGTTAAACTAATATGTCAAATAAATTTAGCAAAAGTTATTAATTAAGTTAATATTTCTTAATCATTAATTTAATCATCAACATTTATCTCCCAGCTACACGCACTAGTAGAAATAAACCTGTCCCTAATCCAAATAAATTGGGTAGCCATGCACCGATTACAGGAGAAACAATACCAGCCTGTGCTAAAGCTCCAGAAACGGATAATAGTAGGTAATAACTGAAAATGACAATGACACTAATACCAAAACTTGTTCCTCTTCCAGTCCGTTGAGGTATACTGCCCATAACTGAGCCAACTAAACCAAAAATGACGCAAACAAAGGGAAAAGCGATTTTTTGTTGTATTCGCACTTGTAATTTGCGAATTTTTTGATCATTACCACCCAAACGTTCGATTTCTAATTGTTCTAAAGCTTGGGAAATATTCATTTCCCCATAATCCCGGCTATTTTCCGCTAAAGTTAAAGGTGTGCGAGGTAGTTGTAATTGCTGATGTTCAAATCGTAAAATATTCCGATATGATTGATCAGTTGCTATTAAATAAATAGTCCCATTATAAAAATCCCAAACTTGTTTTTTACCGTTCCATTTAGCTGATTCAGAAATAACAATTTGATTAACTCCGCCGCGAGAACGGTCTATAATTGTTAAACCTTTCATTTGTTTACCATCAAATTGATCAGCATAAAATAAACGAGAAAGTATTTTATTTTTGCTGCCATTTGGTTCGTTAATTTCTCGATATTCAGGATAATAAATATTTTGTTGTTTAAAAGCAGGTTGATCTGATTTCAGTGCTGCTTCTAGGGTAACAGTAGCTCGATAATTTGCAGCTGGAGCAATTTGTTCATTAAATATATAAGTCATGATTGTAACTGCAAAACTTAACACTACAGCAGTTAAAACCATCCGATAAACACTAACACCACAGCCACGTAATGCAATTAATTCACTTTCGCTGGAAAGACGACTATAAGTCATTAAAGTAGCTAACAAAGTGGACATGGGAAAAGAATAAACCATGACATAAGGTAGCTTTAATAAGAAAACTTCTAACGCGATGTTAAGTGGTAAACCAGATTCTACAACTTTTCTTAATAATTCAAATAAACTATCAATTGCTAAAACTACAGAAGTAAATGCACCCACACCAAATAAAAATGGTGGCAGTAATTGGAGCGCCAAATAGCGATCCATGATAGAAAAGGAAAATAGGGAGATGAAAGGAGAGAATGAGTTAAATTGTTTATGTGTCATGATTATGTTTCGCGCAAAGACGCAAAAGAGCAAAGGCGCAAAGTTGAAGATTTTGATAGCTGAGGTGGTATAGGTGTATTATGTACATGATTTAAAATGGTACGTTACGCTATCGCCAACACACTATCTAGCTAGATTTAAAGCCTTTATTTGGTCATTCCCAGCTTGAGTTTGGGAATGAGTTAATTGTAGCCAGCTAACCCGAAATTTTGATTTATATAAACGGTGTTAAATCTAAGTGTTCTTCAATGTGATTCGCCAAAGAGTCCAAAAGCTGTTCCCGCTGTTCTTTGTAGTTGGCTACACCTGTGGGTAAAGATTTCAAACCTCGTTGTTGACGAAGACGATTTAACCAAGCGCGTCGCCAAGGTCCATTATCAAAAATTCCATGCAGATAAGTTCCCCAAACTGATTGACAACTATCTACTAACCCTAAATTAACATCATCAAATAGAGGTTGACAGGATTCTTGATCTAAAATTGAGTTTTCTGTGCGCGAGCGCCCTTGGTGAATTTCAAAGCCTGTGACAGGTAAACCCGCTTGGGGATAATTGGAGGTAACTTGACGCTGACGGGCAATTTTCTGACCTGTAATTACTGTTTTTATTGGTAATAAATTTAACCCTTGATGTCTACCAGCTTGTCCTTCTATTCCTTCTGGGTCGGCTATAAATTGTCCCAGCATTTGGAAACCGCCACAAATGCCTAAAACCGTGCCACCAGAGGCTGCGTAATTTTGAATTGCTTCTGCCATACCGCTTTTTTGCAAAGCTATTAAATCGGCGGCGGAGGTTTTTGTTCCCGGTATAATTACTGCGTCTGGATGTCCTAAATCTTGCTTGGGATGTAAGTATTTTACTGTTACTGATGGTTCTGATTCTAGTGGGTCAAAATCGGTAAAATTGGCAATTCTGGGTAAACGAATCACCGCAATGTTTAGTTCAGAGTTAGCTTTTGCTGGTTTGCGTTCTAGTAAATCTAGGGAGTCTTCCGCTGGGAAAACTTGTTCTAAATAGGGAATAACACCAACCACAGGTATACCTGTCCGTTCTTCTAACCATTTAATTCCGGGTTCGAGAATTGATCTTTGTCCCCGAAATTTGTTAATAACTACACCTTTAATTAATGCGCGTTCCTCTGGATCTAATAGTTCTAATGTGCCGACGACATGAGCAAAAGCTCCACCCCTATCAATATCTACTACTAATAATGTAGGTGCATTTAAGTGTTTAGCAACCCGCATATTAGTTAAATCACGATGTTTGAGATTAATTTCTGCGGGACTACCCGCACCTTCACAAACTAAGCAGTCAAACTCTGTTGATAGGTATTGTAGACATTCTTGAACAGTCTGCCAACCGAGTTCAAAATATTGTTCGTAGTAATCTGTGGCGCTCACTGTACCTATGGCTTTACCTTTAAGAATGATTTGGGATGTCATATCCCCCTGGGGTTTAAGTAAAATTGGATTCATTTCTACCCAGGGTACTACTCCCGCAGCCCAGGCTTGTACTGCTTGGGCATAACCAATTTCTCCCCCACTGGGGGTAACATAGGCATTTAAAGCCATATTTTGACCTTTAAAGGGGGATACTCGCAACCCGCGCCGGGAAAGAATCCGACAAATAGCTGTGGTTATCAGTGATTTACCTGCGTGGGATGTTGTTCCCACTACCATAATTGATTTCATTTTTAACTACTATTTAGTATTTTTAGATTCAGTAGTGTATCAGTGAATAAACTGTTATTTTTTGAATTTGTATAAGTATGGCAGCCAGGATGCCTACCATACAAGAGTTTTAACCACAATTAAGTTAGTTAAAAGGGTAAGCGTAACCAACGGGTGATAAAATCATGCCAGCGATCGCTCAGTGTGGCATGAGGAAGATTGTGATTTTTTAACTTTGCGATTAATTGATGACCAAGGGGCGTTAAGCGAAAACTGTCTGTAATTCCCTGTCCGTCAACTTCTCGTCGCAATACGCCTACATCAATTAACCAGGCTAAGGAGTTTTCACAGCTTAATTCTGATAATGGGCGGTTGGTGTAATTTTGCTTAACTCCTTTATCCATTGTTATAGCTCCCAATTGGATGCTTTGACTAGTCATGGCGACAAATAAATTCAGGTTGAAGGGCGAACAAATTAGCGATCGCTCCGCTCTTTTTAGTGCTTCCTTAGTGTAAACTAGGGGTTTGAGGTTTGGAGAATCCACAGCAGGCATTTTTTCTTACTCTAAATTGGGCTTTTTGTCAAGGCTTTGAAAATAAATACTTCTGGGGGAACATATTGAATAATCAGGTTATTTAAATATTGTAAATTATTGTAAAATCTTGATTGCATGAATATTTCTTAAACAGGATAAGGTGAATTATGCCTCTAGCAGTTGGTACAGAAGCACCTGCATTTACCACTAAAGATACTAACGGTAACACAGTTTCATTGTCTGATTTTGCTGGTAAAACAGTGGTTCTCTACTTTTATCCCAAGGATGACACACCGGGCTGCACTAAACAAGCTTGCAGTTTCCGCGATGCTCAATCAGAATATATAAACAAAGGTATCGTGGTGTTGGGTGTGAGTGCTGATGATGAAGCTGGTCATCAAGCTTTCACCCAGAAGTATAATCTGAATTTCCCTTTATTGGCTGATACCGACAAAAGCATCATTACAGCTTATGATGTTGATGGCGGTGGTTATGCCAAGCGTGTTACTTACATCATTGATGGTAATGGCAAAATTATTGATGTTGATGCTTCTGTTAACACTTCTACCCACGCTAGTGATGTCTTAGCAAAAATTGGGTAATTATCAGCATTGAGTTTTTTTCCTCTGGGTTCTCTGTCTCTTGGGTAAAAGGTAATTTATTATCTAACCACAGAGGCACAGAGGACACAGAGTTAAGAGGTTTATGAGGATTTTTTCTGGCTTCAGGTTTTATTTGTCTGATGATGGTAGGGTTTTTAAGGGCATTTCTGATGCACTTGGGTTTTGTTTTGACTGACTCTGAAGCCGTTTCTGTTGTGCTTCTTTAAATGCTGTTGCTGCTTGATCTAATTGTTGATTCTGTTCTTCAGCGTTCCATTGGATAGTCCCCATTTGTGCTTGATGAATCAGGTTGAACATATTAAAATCTGAGCTATTACCAGATAAGGGATTACTATTGCGATCACTTTCCAAACTGCTAAAGGGTTGGTTAGAGTCAGCTAAGGCAGGTTCTAATGTGACTATAGCAGCACTAATACTGGCAATAGTCACGGCCATAATTTTGTGAATTGCTAAAAATGATCTTTTCATGAAATTTCCCCTCCTATTCTGCTTTTTGGTTTAAGCAAGACTTCGACGTATTTGGGATTGAATACTAAGTAAAGCAAAGAGGGCAAAACCTAGTAAGACTAATAATGCAGACCCAAAGGTAACATCACCCCAGAAAGCTTGCATTACTATATTATTTAATCCCCAACTGCTGTGTAGATATAAGTAGCGAATCGGTTCAATGGCGTAGCTGAGAGGGTTGAGGGTAGCAATAACCTGCAACCAACTGGGCATAAAGGATAAAGGGGCTAAGGCTGTACTGGCAAATAATAAAGGAAGATTAGTAACAAAAATTACGGCTATCAGTTCAATGTGTCCCGGTAGCGCAAAGGCTAAACCCAGAGAAATAGCGGTGACACCCAAAGCCAGTAAAAAGACAATCACAGCGATCGCACATAATCCAGTAAAATCAGGTAAACCAGCCCCTAAAAATGCCGCTGCTGCCACAATTACCGCCGCTTGTAGTAAGCTTTGGCTAATAATAAAGATAGCAGATGCAAAAACAATTGAAAAGCGTGAGGCTAAGGGTGCAACCAATAAGCGATTTAAAAAGCCAAATTCTCTGTCAAACATGACGGGTAAACCGGCATTTAAAGCCCCAGCAAAAGCGGTAAATACTATTACACCTGCTGCGAGAAATTGACCGTAATTTGACGTACTACTAAATAAACCTTTGGGGGCATTTTGGAATAACGCCCCAAATAAAACTAACCACATAACAGGCTGAATAATCCCTGCTATCAGGCTGGAAGGTCGTCGTTGTAGTTGAATAAACAGACGACGGGTTAAAGCAAAGGTTTCTTGCACAATTTCCCCGAACAAATTGGAGTCTGTATCACCAATTACATCTGATGAAGTTAGTTGTTGCCAGTTCATAGCTAATTTATCATTATTCATACAAAATGCTAAAATCAAAAGGTATCAATTATAAACATCCCTGCTATTTTAAATTAGCAAAGAATATTTATGATTCTTAATATTACATTATAGGGCTTGCTGAAAAAGTTGTCTGTGAGGGCAGGGAACAGGGAACAGGGAACAGGGAACAGTTTTAACTGTTTGGATATCGATATCCTCAATTTTCCAAATCCGACAAAGAAAAATGCAATTGATTTTGAGACACCATTAGCCAAAATCTTGCACTTTTCTGTGGTAAAAATCCGCGAAACCCTTTGTTAATAAATGGTTTTAGGTTTATATGGCTAACGCCACGCTACGCTATCAGCAAGCCCTAACTAAAATCATTACAGTATATGACGGGTATATCAGGTCTAAAATTTGGTGAACAGCCGTAATTCATTGAACTGTATACAGAATATACTAGTAAAAAAAGTTAAAATTAATACGTTTATAAAAAGTCTGAATTATGAGTGAAGCTTTATTTGTTGTGGAAAATCTCCGTGTAGCCTATCCTCAACGCAGTGGGGAAGGAGAAAACTGGGCTGTTGATGATGTATCTTTTATTCTCCAGCCCGGTGAAAGCATGGGATTGGTGGGAGAGTCTGGTTGTGGAAAATCCACCATTGGACGGGCAATTATGCGTTTATTACCAGCCTCCAGTCGCACGGAAGGATTAGTAAAATTTCAGGGACAATCTGTATTTAATTTGACAGCAATGCAGATGCAAAAGTTTCGGGGTGAAGCCGTGGCCTTGATTTTCCAAGATCCCATGACGCGATTAGATCCATTAATGACTATTGGTAATCATTGTATTGAAACTTTACAGGCTCATGCACCAGAATTATCCAAACAGCAAGCGAAGGAAAGGGCTTTAGCGACTTTGGACAAGGTGAAAATCCCCTCTACTCGTTGGCATCAGTACCCCCATGAGTTTAGCGGAGGGATGCGTCAACGGGTAGCCATTGCGTTAGCTTTGTTATTGAGTCCTAAATTAATTATTGCGGACGAACCAACAACTAGTTTAGACGTGACTGTTTCTGCTCAAATTCTCCAAGAATTAACGCGATTATGTAGAGAAGAAAATATGGGATTATTATTGATTTCCCATGATTTAGCCTTAGTGGGGGAATATTGCGATCTCATTGGGGTGATGTATCAGGGTAAAATGGTAGAAATGGGGAAAACGGAAACTGTATTTGCTCACCCTCAACATGAATATACTCAATCTTTATTAAAAGCAGCTTTACATATTCAACAACAAGAGGAAACGGAGAAGGAAGAACAGAGAACAGAAAAGGTAAATCCCATTCTTAAAATTACCGAACTCAAACGACATTATACCATAGAACCGAATTTTATTGAAAGAATATTTAAAGGAGAAGGTCAAACAGTTAAAGCCGTAGATGGAATTAATTTAGAATTGTATTCTGGGGAAATTTTAGGATTAGTAGGAGAGTCTGGTTGTGGGAAAAGTACACTTTCGAGAACAATCTTACAATTGATCAGTCCCACATCAGGAAAAGTCGAATTTTTAGGACAGGAATTAACTAGTTTATCTCGTCAAGAAATCCGTTCTTCCCGAAGACAAATTCAAATGATATTTCAAGATCCTCATGCTTGTTTAAATCCAGCCATGACCGTAGGACAAAGTATCACAGATCCTTTATTAATTCATAATTTAGCTAATGCTGAAAAAGCCAAAGAACGGGTTTTATGGATGTTAGAAAAAGTTGGTTTAACCCCAGCAGAATTATATTATCACCGTTATCCTGCTGATTTATCTGGAGGACAACAACAACGGGTAGCCATAGCCCGCGCTTTAATTACGCGTCCAAAACTGATAATATGTGATGAACCGGTGAGTATGTTAGATGCGAGTGTACAAACACAAGTTCTCGATTTAATGTTACAATTAAAAGCAGAATTTGATTTAACCTACTTGTTTATTACCCATGATTTATGGTTAGCACGGTTTTTGTGCGA
>LJOT01000121.1 GCA_001672075.1 Anabaena sp. CRKS33 | reverse complement strand
CAAAATAGTGGTAATCCAGGAAGAATGATTTGTGAATTAGCGAGAACTTGGAATGCTGATCTAATTATGATGGGAAGACGGGGACGTTCTGGACTGGCGGAGTTTTTTCTCGGTAGTCAGAGTAACTATGTTTTACATCATGCTACTTGTTCAGTGCAGATTATCCATTTGCCTGTAAGTGCTAAAACACAAGAGCAAGAAGTAGTAAGTAATCAGTAATTTCTCTTATTTGCCTGTCAAAAGGATGATCAAAATGGTAGAATTAAAGTTCCAAGCCTACGCATCTTTAAAACCGGGGAAAAAGCTACAACCCTGGGAATATGAACCAACCCCTTTGGGTAACAATGATGTCGAAATCGCAGTTACCCATAATGGCTTGTGTCATACTGATATTCACATGAGAGATAATGACTGGAATGTGAGTAAATTTCCCCTGGTAGCAGGTCATGAAGTAGTAGGCAATGTTACCCAAATCGGTGCAGAGGTAACTGGTATAAAAATTGGCGATCGCCTGGGTTTTGGTTGGATTAGTAATTCTTGTCGAGTCTGTGACGCTTGTTTGCGGGGAGAAGAAAACATTTGTCGTCAGGGTTATAAAGGATTAATTGTCGGAAATCATGGCGGTTTTGCCAATAAATTACGAGCTTGCGCCGATTTTGCCTATAAAATCCCGGATAATCTAGATTCTGCCAGTGCTGCCCCTTTATTATGTGCTGGAATTACAGTTTATACGCCATTACGTACGTATATTAAGTATCCGGGGGCTAAGGTGGGAGTGCTGGGAATTGGTGGACTAGGACATTTAGCCATTAAATTTGCGGAGGCTATGGGTGCGGAAGTGACAGCTTTTTCTACATCATCTGATAAAGAAGCTGAAGCCAAAGAATTTGGGGCGCATTATTTCTGTAATTGGAAAAATACTGAAGAAATTAAAGCAGCGAGCGCCACTTTAGACTTACTTTTATGTACGGTTTCCTCGGAAATTGACTGGAACCAAGCCTTTGGTTTATTAGCAAACAACGGTGTTTTGTGTTTAGTGGGGCTGCCGGTTTCTACCCTGAATATTCCGCTTTTACCCTTAGTATTTGGTCAAAAAGCGATCGCTGGGAGTGTGGTAGGTGGGCGGCGTTTTATGAAAGAAATGCTGGAATTTGCTGCCATTCACCAAATAAAACCAATGATTGAAACTATACCGATTTCCCAAATTAATGCAGCCATGGATAGGGTGGTAGCAAATAAAGCTCGCTATCGCATTGTTTTAGTATAATTTTGTCTCACTCAGAGGCGCGAAGAGTCTGAGGAATTTAGGGAAAGGAAGATATGATAACTGCTGTTTCATGTTCTTCAGGAGATAAGCGTTTAAAGATATTAGAGGCTACTATTAAGCGCCATCAATATCAACAAGATGCACTCATTGAAATTCTACATCGTGCTTCTGAACTATTTGGTTATTTAGAAGCGGATTTATTGCTTTATATTGCCCATAGCCTGAAATTACCACCCAGTCAGGTTTATGGAGTAGCTACTTTCTATCATTTGTTTTCCCTAGCAGCAAAAGGAGTTCATAAATGTGTAGTTTGCACGGGTACTGCTTGTTATGTTAAAAACTCTCAAGCTATTTTAACACAAGTGGAAAAACTTACGCAAATTCACGCAGGAGAAACTACCACAGATGGTCAAATTTCCTTAATAACAGCTAGGTGTTTAGGGGCTTGTGGAGTTGCTCCAGCAGTAGTCCTGGATGGTGTGGTTTTAGGTAATCAAACTCCAGAGTCAGTGTGCGAAAAAGTCAGATCATGGTGGCACAATGGAACTAAATGAATTATTAGAAATTGCTGAAAAACAACTTTCTGAGCGAAAATCTGTAGAAATTCGCTGTTGTACTGCTGCGGCTTGTCTGTCTTCTGATTCCCAAGCTATTAAGGACAATTTAGAAGCAGTTATCAAAGCCGATAATTTACAGGATACTGTGCAAGTTACGGCTGTGGGTTGTATGCGTCTTTGTTGTCAAGGACCCTTGGTACAGGTGGAAAATTGGGCAAATCCTCTAAAATCAAAGTTGTATGAAAAAGTCACCCCGGCAAATGCTCCAGAAATTATTCGCGGGTTGAATGGAGAAGTGATAAATTTACAAGAGGGTGATTTAAACCAGCCGTTTTTTAGTCGCCAATTGCCCATAGTTCTAGAAAATAGTGGTAAAATTGACCCCGAACGGATTCAAGCTTATATTGGGTCTGAGGGTTATCAAGCCCTTTACCAAGTGCTGCGAGAAATGAAGCCCACGGAGGTGGTAGAAACTATCACCAAAAGCGGTTTACGGGGACGCGGTGGCGCTGGTTATCCCACTGGTTTAAAATGGGCAACCGTGGCCAAATCCCATACTGAGAAAAAGTTTGTGATTTGTAATGCTGATGAGGGTGATCCCGGTGCATTTATGGATAGGAGTGTATTGGAAAGTGATCCCCATCGAATTTTGGAAGGAATGGCCATCGCCGCCTACGCCATTGGAGCAAATCAAGGCTATATTTATGTTAGAGCCGAATATCCTCTGGCTATTAAACGGCTAGAAATTGCCATTCGTCAAGCCCAACACTTGGGATTTTTAGGTTCGCAGATATTTGATTCTCCCTTTGATTTTAAAGTGGAAATCCGCATTGGGGCTGGGGCTTATGTCTGCGGTGAGGAAACGGCTTTAATGGCTTCTATTGAGGGTAAACGTGGTGTCCCTCATCCCCGTCCTCCTTACCCTGCTGAGTCCGGTTTATGGGGCTATCCTACCTTAATTAATAATGTGGAAACCTTTGCCAATATTGCGCCCATTATCCGCAAAGGTGCAGAGTGGTTTGCCAGTATTGGTATTAATAAAAGCAAGGGTACAAAGGTATTTGCCTTAGCCGGAAAAATCCGTAACACGGGTTTAATAGAAGTACCAATGGGGACATCTTTACAGGAAATTGTTGAAGATATGGGAGGAGGTGTTCCCGACGGTGGTATTGCTAAAGCTGTACAAACGGGTGGTCCTTCAGGGGGATGTATTCCGGCTTCTGCTTTTGCTACACCTGTAGATTATGAATCTTTAACGGCCTTGGGTTCAATTATGGGTTCAGGGGGGATGATTGTTATGGATCAAACCACAAATATGGTAGATGTGGCTCGCTTTTTTATGGAATTTTGCATGGATGAATCCTGTGGTAAGTGTATTCCTTGTCGCGTTGGTACTGTGCAATTATACGGTTTATTAACGAAGATTACCAAGGGAGAAGGTTCACTGGCTGATTTAGATTTACTTGAGGAACTTAGTGATATGGTAAAAAATACTAGTTTATGTGGTTTAGGACAATCTGCACCAAATCCAGTTTTTAGCACTTTGCGTTATTTCCATCATGAGTATTTGCAATTAGTTATTGGTCATTAATTATTACCCATTACTGATAAATAAAACATTATGGCTGTAAAAACTTTAACAATAGATGGCGAATTAGTTAGCGCTCGTGAAGATGAAACCTTATTGACAGCAGCACTAGAAGCAGGTATTCATATCCCTACATTATGTCATTTAGCAGGTGTGGGAGATGTAGGCGCTTGTCGTTTATGTTTAGTGGAAATTGTCGGAAGTAATAAATTACAACCTGCTTGTATGACGAAAGCAATAGAGGGAATGGAGATAACTACAAATAGCGATCGCTTGCAGAAATATCGGCGTATAATTGTAGAAATGTTATTTGCGGAAGGTAATCATATTTGTTCAGTGTGCGTTGCTAATGGCAATTGTGAATTACAGGATTTAGCTATAGAAATGGGTATGGATCATCTGCGGTTAGAATATCAATTTCCCCAGCGAACTGTTGATACTTCTCATGATCTTTTTGGCATTGATCATAATCGTTGTGTGCTTTGTACTCGCTGTGTACGAGTATGTGATGAAATTGAAGGCGCTCATACTTGGGATATAGCCCGAAGAGGATCAAAATCTCATGTTATTACTGATTTAAACCAACCCTGGGGAACTTCTCAAACTTGTACTTCTTGTGGTAAATGTGTTAATGCCTGTCCCACAGGAGCTTTATTTGATAAAGGCTCAAGTGTTAGTGAAATGAAACATGATCGGGGGAAAATCGAATTTTTAGTCACCGCACGAACTAAAAAACAATGGAATTTTTAGTAATTAGCAATAGCAATAATTTACCATAATATCTCATGTTACAGCATATTAAACTTCAAAAAACATTCACGGGAATTATATTAGTAGGAATATTAACAACATTGATATTTCTGAATTTAGGAAACCTCAGATACCAGACAGCAAATGCAGCCATTACTCAATTAGGAAACCCACCAGCAGAAGTTATTTATCGTTCCCAAGTGAAATTAGATGATCAATCAGGAAAAGTTTGGCAAGTTGTATTATTTAAACAAGTTTATTCAGATCAACCATCTAATATCAATCTTCGCTTAGTTGGCTTTCCTAATTCTGCGGAATTAATTCACCCCCAACCGTTAAGAATTACTACGAATACAGGTAAAATCTGGAATGCTAATGATATATTTTTAGATACAGCCCCAGCCCCCACCATTGGTCAATATGATTTCACAGAAATTTTACCCCAATTACCACCAGAATCTCTAACTTTGGGCATACCTTTACCTGGCAATAAATTCATTAATATTCTAGTTCCCATTCATGTTGTCAAAGAATGGCAATCATTACAATCATTAATGGCCAATGAAAATTGAAAAGGTAAAAAAATGACTAAAATCAAATTAGCAACAGTGTGGTTAGGTGGTTGTTCCGGTTGTCATATGTCCTTTCTAGATTTAGATGAATGGTTAATAGATTTAGCAGCACAAGTAGATATAGTTTATAGTCCCATTGCTGATATTAAAGAATATCCAGAAAACGTAGATTTAGTATTAGTTGAAGGAGCTATAGCCAATGAAGAACATTTAGAATTAATTTACAAAATTAGAGAACGGACTAAAACCATAGTTTCCTTTGGTGATTGTGCTGTTACTGGTAATGTTACCGCTTTACGGAATCTTGCTGGTGGTGCAGAACCAGCTTTACAATTAGCTTATATTCAAGCAGCTAATATTCATCAACAAATCCCTAATTCTCCGGGAATTGTTCCCCCCTTATTAAATAAAGTTGTCCCCGTACATAAAGTGGTAACAGTTGATATTTATTTACCCGGTTGTCCACCTTCAGCAGATCGGATTCGCGCCGCAATTGCACCATTATTAAAAGGAGAAAAGCCGGAAATTATCGGCCGAGAAATGATTAAATTTGGTTAATTGGATTTTAGATTTTAGATTTTAGATTTTAGATTTTAGATTTTAGATTTTGGATTTTGGATTTTGGTTAATTGGATTTTGGATTTTTAATTAATTATCAATTAATTATCTTGGAGGTAAATTATGTTAACAGCAGCTGATGTCATGACTAAAGATGTAGCGATGATTCGCAGTTCAGCAACAGCAAAAGAAGCAGTTGATTTAATGCGTTCTAGAGACTGGAGAGCATTAATTGTAGATCGTCGTCATGAACAAGATGCCTATGGCATTATCACAGAAAGTGACATTGTTTATAAGGTGATTTCCTATAGCAAAGACCCGAATCAAGTCCGCGTTTATGAAATTATGACTAAACCTTGTATTGTCATCAATCCAGAATTAGGTTTAGAATATGTAGCCAGATTATTTGCTAATCATCATCTGCGACGTGCGCCTGTAATTAGTGGTAAATTATTAGGAATTATTTCCTTAACTGACATTTTAGCCCGGAGTAGTTGTTTAGAACAACCACGCTCATTTTTATTAGAACAAGAATTACAAGATGAAATTAAAAAAGCTCGCATTGTTTGTGTAGACAAAGGTGTTAATTCCACAGAATGTGCAGCCGCTTGGGATGTGGTAGAAGAAATACAAGCCGAAATTGCTCACCAACGCGCCGAAAAACCCCTAAAAACTGCCTTTGAAGATTATTGTGAGGAATATCCAGAATTAGCAGAATCTAGAATTTATGATTTGTAATTACTAAAGGAAACCCAACATAATCATTATCAAATATTTTGTTGGGTTTCACGTTGTTCTACCCAACCTACAAAGGAAATCCAACATAATCATTATCGAATATTTTGTTGGGTTTCACGTTGTTCTACCCAACCTACAATTGTTTATTATTAACAATTACATATTAATTAATTATGAAAACAATCATTATTGACCCCGTAACTCGTATTGAAGGCCACGCCAAAATTAGCATCTATCTAGATGATCAAGGTCAAGTAAATGATGCTCGATTTCATGTCACTGAATTTCGCGGTTTTGAAAAGTTTTGTGTTGGTCGTCCTTTCCCAGAAATGCCGGGAATTACTGCGAGAATTTGTGGTATTTGTCCGGTAAGTCACTTGTTAGCTTCAGCCAAAACAGGAGATGGGATTTTAGCGGTGAAAATCCCCAAAATAGCCTCTCAATTACGTCGTTTGATAAATTTGGGTCAAATCGTCCAATCCCATGCTCTCAGCTTCTTTCACCTCAGCGCTCCCGACTTATTATTAGGCATGGATAGCGCACCAGAAAAACGGAATATTTTTGGTTTAATTGCTGCTGAACCAGAATTAGCTAGAGGTGGTATTCGTTTACGGCAATTTGGACAGGAAATCATTGATTTATTAGGAGGGAAAAAAATCCATCCTTCCTGGGCTGTTCCTGGTGGGGTAAGTCACCCTTTAACCCAAGAAAATCGCACCCATATTCAGCAACGGATTCCTGAAGCAAAATCTACGGTAATTAATGCTATTGAGTTGTTTAAAAAGTTGTTAAAAATTTATCAAAAAGAAGTTAAAACTTTTGGTAATTTTCCCAGTTTATTTATGGGTTTAGTCAGTGCTGATGGTTTATGGGAAACTTATGATGGATATATCCGATTTGTTGATAGTGCCGGAAATATTGTTGCTGATAAACTTGACCCCAGTAACTATCATGAATTTATCGCTGAAGCGGTGCAAGCAGACTCTTATTTAAAATCACCTTATTATCTTCCTTTGGGTTATCCCGATAGCAGTGATCATTGTCGTTTAGATAGTGGAATGTACCGTGTTGGACCCTTGGCCAGATTGAATATTTGTACTCATATTGGTACATCTTTAGCCGACGCAGAATTAAGAGAATTTCGTAGTTATGAAAATGGCACTGTTAAATCATCATTTTTCTATCATTATGCCCGGTTAATTGAAATTTTAGCAGCCATTGAACATATAGAAATTATCTTAGATGATCCTGATATTTTATCAACTCGTCTCCGGGCAGAAGCTGGGATTAATTGCTTGGAATCTGTGGGTGTAAGTGAAGCACCAAGGGGGATATTATTCCATCATTATCAAGTTGATGAAAACGGTTTAATGTTAAAAGTAAATTTGATTATTGCTACTGGTCAAAATAACTTAGCAATGAATCGCACAGTTGCCCAAATTGCCCGTCATTTTATCCAAGGAGGAGAAATAAAAGAAGGCATTTTAAACCGTGTTGAAGCCGGAATTAGGGCTTTTGATCCTTGTTTGAGTTGTTCTACTCATGCTATGGGACAAATGCCTTTATTCATAGAAGTAGTAAATAACAATGGCACTGTAGTTAATCAAATTTGTCGTGATTAGTATGTATTAGTTACCTGACTGCTTTAAAAAGTCGGGGATATTGGGTTTTTTGATCATTTATATGATATAATGTGATATAATCTAACTCCAATAGAATAGCTCAAACTCATATTACCCAAATTTCTAATTTTTATGACTCTTACTACTGCTAAACGCTTTACTATAACTGAATATCACCGTCTAGCAGAACTTGACTTTTTCACAGAAGATGACAGAGTTGAACTAATTAAAGGTGAAATTATCAAAATGGCTGCAAAAGGTAGACCACATTCTGTTTGTAATACTCGTTTATATAAAGAGTTATTTAAACTCCTAGAGGAAAAAGCTACTATTCGTGGACAAGAACCAATTATTATCACTAATAATAGCGAACCAGAACCAGATTTAACAATTGTTAAAAATACACCTGATGATTATTTTCTCAATCATCCCATACCATCTGATATTTTCTTAGTTATTGAAGTAGCTGATTCATCTTTAAAATATGACCAAGAAGTAAAGTTACCTCTATATGCAGAAGCCGGTATTTCAGATTATTGGATCTTCAATTTAATCGTCTATCATTTAGAATGCTACAGTGAACCATATCAAGATATACAAGGCAAATTTGGCTATCGTCATAAATCAATTATCCTCCCTAAGGAGTCTGTCAAATTGCCATCTTTCCCGGAATTAATTTTAGATTTAACTAAAGTATTTCCAGGGAAAAACTAAGTTATAAAATTAAAATTTGCCAAAATAGAGAAAATATGTTATTCTAATTGTCAAGTGATAGAATGGGCTATTTCTGACAATTTACAATATTACCAGTATAAATAATAAGCGGCTACAGCAGCCGCATCAGTATCTATACTGAGTTTTGAGTCATGTTTACACCTGCTACAATAGGGTCAAAATTTGCGGGAAACCGGGTATTATGATCACAATCTGCTTTTTCTAAATGCGTCCCCTGTAAATTAGCTGTACGTAAGTTGGCAGAAAATAACATTGCTCCTCGCAAATCTGTATTTTGTAAATTAGCTTGACTCAAATCGCTAAAACTCAAATCACATCCCCGCAAATTAGCGTCGCTGAGGTTAGCTTTGCTCAAATCAGCATAGCTGAAATTAGAGCCTTTTAAGTCCAAACCCTGCAAATTAGCGTCGCTTAATTCTGCTCTTTCAAAATCTCTTTTTCCCGCTGTATATTCTTCTACAATCTTAGCAGCACTATTAATTGACTTTGAATTAAAATTCACTTCAGGCATAAAACAGCCTCGCAATTTATTTAAAATTTTTACAGGTTTTATAACCATACCTGAACGTATTATATAACTGATTAGCTGAAAAATAAATACCCTATTTACATAAATTTATAAAGGAATTAATAAAAATGAGCATAACTACAATTATAATTGGTTATGGCAATGAATTACGCAGTGATGATGCTATTGGTCAAAAAGTCGCCAATATTATCAATTCTTGGCATTTATCTGATGTACAATCTCTTGCAGTTCACCAACTTACCCCAGAATTAGCAGCAAATTTAGCAAATGTCAATTTAGCAATTTTTGTAGATGCTATGATGATTTCAGAATCGGAAAATGTGGAAGTTGAATCTATATTGCCCAGTGAATCTAATACAATATCTGATATTATATCTAATATGATGTTAGGACATATTGGTAATCCGCGATCGCTTTTATCTTTGACTAAATACCTCTATGGTTATTGTCCAACTGCTTGGTTAGTCACAGTACCAGGGGTTAATTTTGAATTAGGAGATTGTCTTTCTCCCATAGCAGAAATAGGAATTAATATAGCTTTAAATAAAATAATTAATATTCTTAAGTAGGTTGGCGTTAAAAATTGTCGCTATCGCAAGGGAACAGGGAACAGGTTACAGGGAACAGGGAACAGGGAACAGGGAACAGGTTACAGGGAACAGGTTACAGGGAACAGGGAACAGGTTACAGGGAACAGGGAATAAATTGGTGTGTATTTCATGAGACTGGGAAACGATATAATATAAAAATTAATTACAAAATTAACTCAAAATTAACTACAAATCCCTTGGAGTTATCAATGGAAACATTTACTCATAAAACTAGCGATAAAGCTCATGATATCTTGCAAGTGAGCAGAATTAATCCCTTAGATGCTATATTTAAACCGCAAACTGTAGCGGTAATTGGTGCTACTGAAAAACCTGGAAGTGTGGGACGAACTTTACTGTGGAATTTAATTACTAATCCCTTTGGAGGGACTGTTTTCCCTATTAATCTTTACCGTCATAGTGTATTAGGAATTAAGGCTTATCCTACTATTTTTGATGTTCCTGAAAAAATTGATTTAGCTGTTATTGCTACCCCTGCACCAACTGTACCCAAAATTATTTCTGATTGTGTTGAAGCAGGAATTAAAGGTGCAATTATTATTTCTGCTGGCTTTAAGGAAGCGGGGGAAAAAGGTCTAGTTTTAGAACAGGAAATACTGCAACAAGCACAAGGGGGAAAAATTAGAATTATTGGTCCTAATTGTTTAGGAGTAATGAATCCAAACACTGGGTTAAATGCTACTTTTGCTAGTAAAATCGCGCGTCCGGGAAATGTCGGTTTCATTAGCCAAAGTGGGGCTTTATGTACATCAATTCTGGACTGGAGTTTAAAAGAAAATGTTGGTTTTAGTGCCTTTATTTCTATCGGTTCAATGTTAGATATTGGTTGGGGTGATTTAATTTATTATCTGGGTGATGATCCTCAGACAAAAAGTATTGTAATTTATATGGAATCTATTGGAAATGCCCGTTCTTTTCTGTCAGCAGCGCGAGAAGTGGCTTTAACAAAACCGATAATTGTGATTAAAGCTGGTCGTACCGCAGCCGCAGCTAAAGCCGCAGCTTCTCATACGGGTGCATTAACAGGAAGTGATGCTGTTTTAGATGCAGCTTTTCGTCGTTGTGGGGTATTACGAGTAAATAGTATTTCTGATTTATTTGATATGTCGGAAGTCTTAGCAAAACAACCCCGTCCCCAGGGTTCACGGTTGACGATTTTAACTAATGCTGGTGGTCCAGGAGTATTAGCAACAGATACTTTAATTGAAAATGGTGGAGAATTAGCAACTATTTCTCCCGAAACAATGACCTCTTTAAATGAAATTTTACCACCACAATGGAGTCATAATAATCCTATTGATATTCTAGGAGATGCTGATCCTCAACGTTATCAAAAAGCTTTAGAAATTGTTACCAAAGATCCCAATAGTGACGGTTTATTAGTGATTTTAACACCCCAATCTATGACAGATCCTACGCAAATTGCAGTACAATTAAAAGCCTACGCCCAACTGTCTAATAAGCCGATTTTAGCTAGTTGGATGGGTGGTAATGACGTGGCTGCGGGAGAACAAATTCTCAATAGTCAAGGTATTCCCACTTATGCTTATCCTGACGCGGCCGCGCGGGTATTTAGTTATATGTGGAAGTCGAGTTATAACCTGCGCGGTATTTATGAAACTCCGGTTTTACCAACATTAATTTGTGATGTCAATACTCGCAATTGTGCTAATATTGCAAATATTATGCAAGCTGCAAGAACAGCAAAAAGAACAATTCTCACGGAATTTGAATCTAAGGAAATTTTAGCCGCGTATGGTATTCCTGTGGTTGTTGGTTGCATTGCTAAAAGTGCAGATAAAGCCGTCAAATGTGCAGAAAATATTGGTTATCCCGTGGTTTTAAAACTATATTCTCAAACAATTACCCATAAAACTGATGTGGGAGGTGTGCAGTTAAATCTACAAAATGGGGAAGCTGTAAAACTTGCTTATGAGAATATTGAAATATCAGTCAAGGAGAAAGGCAAAGCAGAAGATTTTCTTGGTGTTACTGTACAACCAATGATAAAAACCGATGGTTATGAATTAATTATTGGTAGTAGTTTAGATCCCCAATTTGGACCAGTATTATTATTTGGTACTGGAGGACAACTAGTAGAAATATTTCAGGACAGTTCCCTGGCACTTCCTCCTCTGAATACTACCCTAGCACGACGGATGATGGAACAAACAAAAATTTATCAAGCATTATCAGGAGTCAGAGGACGCAAAAGTATTAATATTTCTGCCCTTGAACAATTAATGGTAGAATTTAGTCAATTAGTCATAGAACAACCTGACATTAAAGAAATTGATATTAATCCATTATTAGCTTTTCCTCCAACTCCAGAAAATCCTAGAGGATTAATTGCCTTAGATGCGAGAATAGTTTTACATTCTCCTGATCTGACAGAAAATCAATTACCAAAATTAGCAATTCGTCCCTATCCCAGTCAATATATTAGTAATTGGCAATTGAAAAATGGTATACCAGTTATTATTCGTCCTATTCGTCCTGAAGACGAACCATTAATGGTAGAATTTCACAAAACTCTATCAGCAGCAAGTGTCTATTTCCGCTATTTCCACTTAATTAAATTGAGTCAACGTATTACCCATGAAAGACTAACCAGAATGTGTTTTATTGACTATGACAGAGAAATGGCCTTAGTTGCAGAATACCAAAATCCTGAAACAGAAAACAGGGAAATATTAGCAGTAGGAAGATTAAGTAAATCACATGAAAATAAAAGCGCGGAATTTGCTATACTTGTGAGTGATCAGTTTCAATATCAAGGTTTGGGTACGGAATTACTCAGGAAATTACTAGAAGTTGGTAAAAATGAGAAAATCTGCTGTATCTATGCTGACATCTTAGCTGATAATTCAGCTATGCAGCAAGTATGTAAAAAACTCGGTTTT
>LJOT01000005.1 GCA_001672075.1 Anabaena sp. CRKS33 | reverse complement strand
AAATCCCATGACTTTTCCCAATTACCCAATTACGTCGAAAAAACCGCGCTAGTGCTGATTCTTCCAAAGATAAATAAATTGGTCTACCATGGGGACAAGTGCGCGGGTTGCGGGTACGTTGCCAATTATCTAATAAGGTCTGCATTTCTGGTAAACTCATTTTTGTACCATTACGAATTGCACTCCGACAAGCAACTGCAATTTGAGCAGTTTGTAAGTCTCCCCCCCAACTTAATTCTAAAATTGCCTCAGCACAATCTTCTCTTTGTTTTAACATGGCTGGGATATTCCGTACGCAAAAAATTTTATCACCAAATGGTTCTATATCTAAACCAATACGTTCTAATTGGGAAACCTGCGCTGGTGATAATTGATAAATAATAATTGGCGTTTCTAGAGGTACTAATTGCCAGTGATCACATAATTGTTCATATAATACTCGTTCATGGGCTATATGTTGTTCTACTAACCACATTCCCCCAGAATGTTCAGCAACTATATAAGTATTACTTAGTTGAGCAATTGCTTTTAAATAGTTTTGAGTTTCAGAATTTTGAGAATTTTGAGAATTTTGAGGATTTTGAGAATTTTGAGAATTGAATCTATATTCACCTTTAGATTCTGCTACTTTTAATAAATTACTAATTCTGCTAGTGTGAACTGATTCTTTGATATTAGTTTCGGAAATCCTCAGAGATTTGTTGATAGCTGCGGTAATTTGTTCTTGCCAAAAAGGTAGATCATGCAGATATATTTCTGTTTTCGCTGGGTTGCGATTCCAGTTAATTTGCTCTGGAGGAATATGCAAATGTAAAAAACACACGGGATAGCGATCGCGTGGTAATGTTTTATGGAAAGCTGATAATATATTCTGTTCTAATTCTGGTGATTTAATTATCCTGCCATTAATTGCTACTTTTACCCAATCCAAACGATGACGATGACATCTATCTGGTAAACCTATCACCAAATGTAAAGATGAATTTTCTAGATTTGGTACTTCTAAATTCACTTCATATAAATCATCTTGTCGGACTTGAGGAAGAATTTGTGGAATTAGTTTTCCTACAGTTGGTGCAGGACAAATTGTCAACCATTCTTTGTCATTTTGCCACACTTGATAATGAACATGAGGATGACATAAAGCTATTTGTTGAATTATCCCTTGTACAGCTTTTAATTGCTGATTTATCGCGGGTAAACCTTGACGACGGGCTGTACAATTAGCAAATAAATTATTCACTGTCACCACGGTACCAGGGGCAATAGCGGCAATATTTACTTCTGTTACTTCTCCTTCGTTATTATAAACAATTCGCCAGCCTTCACTTTCTTCTAAAGGACGACTTAAAACTTCTAAATTTGCTAAAGTTGTTAAACTATGTAGTGCTTCACCACGAAATCCTAAACTGCTAATTTTCCATAGGTCTGCACTAGAATGAATTTTACTTGTACTGTGTGCAGTTGCGGCTTGTTGCAAATCATCCAAGTTCATACCACAACCATTATCAGCTACCCGAACTCGCCATAATTGTGGCCATAAAGAAATTACAATGCGCGTTGCACCAGCGTCTAGGGAATTTTCTACTAACTCCCTGACAACGGCCGCTAAAGAGTCAATTACTTCTCCTGCCGTAATTAAATATACAACTTCTGTTGGTAAAGCTTGAATAGTAGATACCGTCATGAGGAATTAAAATTAAAAATTAAGTATTTTTTGAATCTAGAAAATATTAGCCTACAATATTATGATTACAAAAAAATTAATTTCTAAATTCTGCTGTCATTCTAAAGAAATAAGAGTTAATAGGGGATATTTGCTAAATTTTTTATAGATTAGACAGCACGAAAAGCTTATGAGTATTAATTTGGTTGCTGATGTTAACGACTTAAAGACCAATCTGGAATGGGGACAACCTGCTTTTACAATTATTGATGTGCGCGATCGCTCAACCTATAATCATAGCCGCATCACCGGAGCAATTTCTATCCCCCTCAATGACTTAGAACATCGCGCCCAAACTTGCTTACATAGAGAACGGCAAATTTACATTTATGGTGAAAATGACAGCCAAGCAGCACAAGCTGTCAGAACCTTGCAATTCCTTGGTTTTACCACAGTGGCCGAACTTACAGGTGGTTTACAAGCCTGGAAATCCATTAACGGCGCTACAGAAGGAACAGACGGTTAACAACTGTACTCAAATCAACCAAAAAGTTAGGCTAACCGCGTAAATTTGGTCACCACTCCCACCCTTTTCAGATGTGGAAGTGGTTAAAGTTTACAACTAGGTTTACGGTGAAGTGGGGCATTCAAACTTATACCCTACACCACGTATGGTCTGGATTAACGTTGATTGGGTGGGATCTACCTCAATTTTCTTGCGAATTTGACCGATATGGACATCCACAACCCTTTGATCCCCGACGTATTCATAGTCCCAAACTTGTTGGATGAGTTCGGTCCTACGCCAAACCCGCCCCGGATGACTAGCTAAAAAATGCAACAATTCAAACTCCAGCGCTGTTAAAGGGATGGTTTCATTATTAACCATTACTTCCCGTCGCACAGAATCAATTATCAGCTTTTCAAAGACTAAGCGCTGCTGTTCTGTATTAGCTACAACCCGCTGCCTCCTCAAAATTGCGCCTACTCTCACCTCTAACTCTCCCAAACCAAAGGGCTTGGTCAGGTAGTCGTCAGCACCCTTAGAAAAACCGCGAATTTTATCGGCTTCATCTGTCCTGCTAGTCAGCAGTAGCACAAATACCCCACTACGATTTTGCATTTCTTGACAAAGGTTAAATCCAAGTGCATCTGGTAAATTTACATCCAGAATCACCAAATCGGGGTTAAATTGCTCAAAAATGGCTAGAGCCATTTTACCATCTTCTGCGGACTCTACTTGATAATTTTGTTGCAGCAAAAAACGTTGAATTAAATTCCGAACCGCAGAATCGTCGTCAACTACAAGAATCTTGGCGGCAGCCATGACCATTATTTTTCACAAAAGTTCATAGGATTAACAATTAACAAACATGATTGCCTAAGAACCCAGGTTCTACTTTGGCAGTAATTCAATATCTACAGGGGAAACCAATGATGATCCTGATGATTTGATTAACGCTGCGTTTTCTGATAAATTAAATAAATTTTTAGATCAATTCAACAAACTCATGCTAGTATTATTGTCGAAGGATAAAATGGACAATCCGATTAGTCGAGATACATATATTGGCAGTCAATAAAGGGTTTTACTTCTGAAAGCTACTGGATATGATCCAACTCTCGACAATTAACCGTTAAATACGGACTCCTTTGTATAATAAAGATATACACAAGTCTTGAGAATCATCCATCCCGAAAATGAGAACTAAAACTTAAACAAAAGGTTCCCAGTTGTATAGGTGTTGTGATTTTTATGATTTAGTGTAGAGTTATTGAATAAGCGTTGCCAGATCGGAATGTACTCCTGTGGAAAAATAAATCTGCCTCCTGGCTGGTTGAAAGTACAGAATTAAGCAGGATAATGTTATTATTTATTTAGGTTGAGTATTCTGTGTAAATTTCGTTTTTGCATTTGTTCTGATCAATATAAAACCTAAAGTTGTTTTTTTGCAAAATAAAGAGTGCCACTGAATTAAGGCTCAAGTAACAAACTCCCATGAGTGATCAAAGTCCCTACGAAAAAATTGGGGTATCAGAAGACGCAAGCTTCGATGAAATTCAGGAAGCTCGAAATCGCCTATTGGAAAAATATGGTGGTGAGGGTAATAGCCGAGAAGTAATTGAAGCTGCTTATGATGCGATTTTAATGGAGCGCCTACGGATGCGCCAAGAAGGGAAAATTAAAGTACCTGAGCGCATCCGATTTCCAGAAATGCGAGTTAGACCTATTCCCCAAGCAGGTCTAACCCGCAGCCAACAAGCCCCTGAATGGCTGCAAAGAAGTTTGGATAGGCCAACATTGACTGATGTACTATTACCAGGGTTCTGTTATCTGGGTTTGGGTGCGGTTAGTCTGTTTTATCCCGGTGGTACTGAGCAGGTTTTGCAACTCGAATTGGTAGTTGGAGTAGGTGCTGGTATTTACTTCCTCAATCGCAAGGAAGGCAAATTTGGTCGATCAGTTTTATTCACACTGGTTAGTTTAATTATCGGCTTAACTGCTGGCAGTTTAATTGCTGGCTCGATATTACCACTACTATTACCATTGATAAATTTGACAGGGAATCAATTTTCAACGCTTTTGACCTTCATATTTATGTGGTTAGTAAGCAGTTTTTTACGTTAGTTAATGGGTAATTGGTTAATCACCGATTACCCATTATTGTGATCGCTACTAGTTGAAAAGATAATCCACCACAGTTTTTAAATCTGGAAGAATCATATCAGGTTGATATGATGCTAGTTGGGTGCGATCGCGGATACCAGACTCAACAGCAATAATTTTAATATCATGTTTTTTGGCGGCCGCGATATCGGCCTCTGTGTCTCCTACCATCCAAGTATCAGCCGCAGGGGGGAGTTCAGCTAATGCTCTAGCCATTAACAAAGGTTTATCTTCTACGTCACGAGTTTTTACATAATCATTACTGAGACAATAACGGCGGTTTTCTGGGAAAAACTCACCTAAATTGTGGTTACTAAAAGCATAGTCTAATTCTCGCACCCTCCGCATCGTCATCACTGCTAAATCAATACCAGCAGACTGAACTTGACTAAGTGCTGCTAATGCAGTGGGGATCAAAGTATCATATTGGAAGTAAGGTAGAGTATGGACTGTTTGTTTGCGGATTTCCGTGAATTTTTGCCCTTGTTGGGCATCTAAACCAGATTTTAGGGCAATTTGAAGTTCAGGGGTATGCGATCGCTTCAGTTGCCAAAATTCGGCTTTAGAAAGTTCTGTAATTGTTTGCCCCGGATATCGGGTTTTTTCTAGACACAACTGATAAACACGGTAGTATCGTTCTGAAACATCCATAATTGGACCGTCAAAGTCAGTAATTAATCTCAGCATGAGTAGATAAATATTTTTATTTTTTTATTATCTCAGTTAGGTGGTGTTTTTTAATCTGAGGTTTCGCGCAAAGACGCAAAGGCAGAATTAAGAGATGGAAATTACATTAATAATTGTAATTGTGAACCTTGCTGATTTTTACTGACTTCAATTCTGGCTTGAAAGGCTTCTTTTAAGTGGGGCATATGAGTTACAGTTAAAATACAGGCAAAATCCGATGATATGGCATTAATAGCAGCAATTAGACGATCACATCCTTCCCCGTCTTGAGTCCCAAAACCTTCATCTACTACTAATAATTGTAATGATGCCCCGGCTCTTTGTGCTAATAATTTGGCTAAAGCTAAACGGATAGCAAAATTAATTCTAAAAGCTTCTCCTCCTGAATAAGTTTCATAAGACCTTGTTCCCCTCGCGTCAGCAATTAAAATATCTAATGTATCTATTAGTTTAGCATTTTTCTTGCTGGATTTACCACTACGTCCGGCTTTTTGGGTGATAAATTGGACGTGAAATTGATTCGCACTCAAGCGAGAAAGTAATTGATTGGCTTCTGCTTCCAATTGGGGTAAAACATTTTCAATCATTAAAGCTTGAATGCCATTTTTGCCAAAAGCTTGAGCTAATTCTTGATAAACACGCTGTTGCTGTTTACAAATTTGCAATTGTTCTATTTCTTGTTCATATTGATTTTGTAAGGTTTCCAATTGCAGCGACATTTGTTTTAATTGTCCCAAATGAGAGATTTTATGATCTAGTTCTCGTCTGCGATTTGCTATTTGCTGTTCTAAATTATTAATTTGCACTGTGGGGTTAGCACTGTCAGTTAATTGTTTGACAATATCATCAATTTGTTGAGTTAGTATTTCTCTTTCTTTGTCAATTCTTGCTAAGGAATCTCTTAAATCTTGCCATTTATTTCTTAATTGGGGATCTTGTGCTTGTGCGGATAATAATTGTTGATGACGTAACTGCCAAGTTTGCCCTTGACGCACAGCTTGACGCAGATAATTATGATGTTCTGAACTATAGCCAATTTCTGCAATCTGCTGTTCTAAATTAGCGATTTCTCTCGCACAATCAGAATCAGTTTGTTCCTGTTGAATTTGCCATTGTAATTGAGTGATATTTGCTGTTAATTCTGGTTTTCTAGCTGTTAGTTTTTTCTGCCTTTTTATTGCTTCTTTAATTTCTCCTTGTTTAATTTCTGCCCAGCGCAATCTTTCTACCTCATTGCGAGCTAGGGCGTGATTTTGTTCACTATAATTAAGTTGTTGAATATATTGATCTAATTCTTGAATTTCTGCTTGTTTTTCTGGTGCATAATCACCAGTTTGTAAGCAAGTTTCTAACTGTTCTTTTTCGGAAATAACTTGTATTAACTGTTGTTGGACATCTATTATAGCCTGTAATTGGGCAGCTAATTGTCCCCGTTTTTCTCGCAATGAGTCATAACCGGATAACTTTTGGTCTATTTCTCGATATTCTTGTCTGAGTACCTGAATTTCCCGATCTGAACCTGCAATTTGTTCCCGTACTAACCAAAATTGTCCTTGGGTATCTTCATATTCTGATTGAGTTTTTTCAACAACTCGACTCCAATGATGTTCGTTTAAAGGACGTTCACATAAGGGACAAGTAGCATCAGGATTTTGTAACATTTGCAGTTTTTGTTCTAGTTCTGCTAATAACTTTTCATAATCTCCTTGGTGGGCTTGTAACCGTTCAAAAAAATGTCGCTTTTCCTGTCCTTTTTCCTTGACCCTTTGCAGATAAACTCGCTTTTTATCTAATTCTTCAATTTGCTTTTCTACCTCTATTATTTCTTTTTCTATTTGGGGTTGACGATGATGTTTATTTTGTAATTTCTTTTCTTCGGCTTGTTTTTGCTCCAACCGTGCTACTAAACTAGCATGAGTGCGATCTAATTGAGTTTGTAAATTTGCCCTTAGTTGTAATAATGGTGTTACTTGCATTTGCAATTGATCTAAATTGGCTAAATGCTGACGGGCGTTATTTAATTGTAATAAAGCTGCTTCTATATCTCCAGATTTACTGAGGATTTGGAGAATTTCTAGTTCTTGCTGTTCTAAAGCTGTTAATTCGGCTTCAGCTTTTTGTAATTGGCGTTCTAAATCTTGAATTTGCTTATATAACTGTTGTTGTTTTTGTTGTTTTGCATTGGTAGCGCGGGTATGTTGTTCAAATTTGTCCGCGAAAATTTCTTCTTGAGAGCGCAAATTTTGATACTGAGTATGACCAGCTTCAATCTCCGCTTGTTGATTTAAAATCTTTTCTAATTCTGTTAATTGGGATTTTACAGATAATTGTTCTTGTTTTAAGCGATCGCTATCTTGGCTAAGATTAACATATCGTTGGCGCACAAAATTTAATTCTTGTTCCCAATTTTGTCTTTGATGTTGAATAACCTGTAAACTTTGTAATTGATTATTCTCAAAAGTTTGTACCTGTTGTAAATCCTGTAGTTGCGTTTCTAATTCAGCCCGTTGGTTTTCCGTTGTTTCCCGTGCTTGGAGTTGAATTTTCAGATTTTCCAAAGAACGTTCTAATTCCTCCCCTCGTCCCTTGAAAAGTTTAAAACTATCCTTGGCTCGTTCTTCTAATTCATCATACTGATTTAATTTTAATAATTCCGCTAAAATTTCCTTACGTTCCGTGGGACGTTTGAGCATAAACTCGTCGGCTTTCCCTTGACGTAAATAAGCAGAATTAATAAAAGTCTCATAATCTAACTTAATATGTTCGAGAATTACATCCTGAGTGGCTTTTAACCCCTTACCCGTCAAAGGACGAAACCCCCCAGGAGTTTCAATTTGAAATTCTAAAATGCTAGTTCCACCCCTGACCCGGTTGCGAATTACCCGATAAGTTTGTTGACCACTTTGGAAAGTGAAATCAATGCGGACTTCTTTTGCACCGGCATGAATGACATCATCCTCGACAGTAGCACGGCTTTCGCCCCAAATTGCCCAAGTAATAGCTTCTAAAAGAGAAGATTTTCCTGCACCATTAGAACCACAAATACACGCCGTATGCAAGCCGCTAAAATCTAAAGCTGCATCACGGTAACTGAGAAAGTTTTTAATGATAAGTTGAACTGGAATCATTTAGGCTATAGTGCCACATTGACAATTTTAATTGTTAACAGTACAGATGCACTTTTTGTTAGTTTAGCTAACTAGTAAGCATATTTCTAGTTTTAAAGATATCAATTTTACAAAAATTTACAATATATTTACAATATGGGGCTTAGGAATTGTCAAAATTGCGGTTACTGATACAATAAGTAATATATATTTAGAAATTTTGACCATTTCCCTTATAATCAAGTTTACGCACGCAACCCTCTACTGTTAACTTTTTACTGAAACTTCAATTTTGGGGAATTTATGCACAAAGCATCTGCTGGGGTAAATGATATTAAACTATTAGTTCTAGACATAGATGGGACAATTACTGGACATTCTAATACTCTCAGCGTTACCGTCAAAGAAGTTATTGCTGCGGTACAAGCTAAAGGAATTAAGGTCACTATCGCTACTGGCAGGATGTATTGTTCAGCTTGGCGATTTCATCGGGAAATTGGCTCTACACTGCCATTAATAGCCTATCAAGGTGCTTGGATTCAAGATCCAGGTAATGATAAAATTCACCGTCATTTACCCGTATCTAGGAAAATTACCCAACAACTACTAGAATACTTTGAACAGCCGGATTTGCGATCGCTCCTTTCGGTCCATTTTTACATTAATGACCAACTTTATGTGCGAGAAATCACCAAGGAAACGGATAATTATCAACAGCGTTGTGGTGTAACTGCTATTCCCGTCGGTGATTTACGTCAATTATTAGATCATGAACCCACTAAGATATTAGCTTTGTCTGAGGACGCAAATTTAACTCAACAACTTTTAGCTGATTTACGCCTTAGATACAAACCCACAGATTTATATCTAACAACATCGGTCCCTACTTTCCTAGAAGCTGCGAATACTCATGTTAATAAAGGTCATGCTGTCCGTTATCTAGCGGAAGAAATGCTAGGCTTAGAAAGTCATCATGTCATGACTATCGGTGATAATTTCAATGATGTAGAAATGCTCAGTTATGCTGGTATTAGTGTGGCCATGGGTAATGCACCGCCACAAGTGCAAGCGATCGCTAATTGGGTAGCACCTAGTATAGAATTAGACGGTGCTGCAGTAGCAATAGAAAAATTCTTACTTTCCTAGAAAGGTCAAGTGATCGGTTTTTGGTGGTTTTAATGGTTATTCCTTTGTCTTTTCGCGCCTTGGCCTGAGACAAATTCATACTTTTATGAACCTAGACCACAGACTTGAGGATAAAAACAAAAAGAACACCGACGACTGGCCGTGTTTCGTCTCGGTGTCCTTTTTGGTTCGCTCCTCACACGATTAACATTTTAGTTAAGGATATGTATTTTGTCAATAGATTTTCGACAAGTTTTTGTCAAGATAAATTAGAGTTCTATTGGTGCAACTACCCCCAACTTGTCTTCTAACACGGATCTTAAAAGCAACTGAGTTGCTACCAATAGTCCTAACCTAGCTTGGGCTAGTTCTGGAGTCTGAATTTTTACTTCTCCCCAAATACGACAACTACCCCAGAACCTCTCGAAAGCTTGACTCAACTTCCCAGCGGCTGTTTCCCAGTTGATAGAACTACTATGAGTACAAACTAAATCATCTACTAATTTTACTAATTGGTGCACCAGTAACATTTCATCAGCGTGATTAAGCAGAAGTTTTTGATCACCATTAAGTAATGGTATCGGTTTCACTGAAAAATAACTTTTAGTACCTGTTCTATCAAGTACAATTAATCCATCTTTCTCCGCTAATCGTAATAAAGAACAACAGCGGGAATGAGCGTATTGAATTTTAAAAATTGTTAATGAATGTAATGAAATTTGTGATTGATGATTAGTGACTGGTAATTGGTAATCAAGAAAATTATTAATCAAGTCTCCATTTTCTGAAAAAACTATCAAATTTTGTAACCAAGCTGCTAAGGTAGAGTCAACGAGTTCTATATAAATCCAACCAGGAGGAATTACCTTAACACTAAATAAACCATCACTATTTTCGGATAAATGCCCGGCCATAGCCTGAGCAATTTCCATAGCGGGTAAATTCTGAGATTTTGATATCCCCATGGCCATGCCAGAGATATATAAAATTTTTTGATTATATCCTCCTTGATAGAGAGGAACTTTTCTACTTTCTATGCCTGTAATTCCCCTATCATTGGTAAAAACACTGAAGCAAGAGGCTAGATAACCGCTTATTAGCTGCTTAATAGCTTTATTTTTACTAAAAAGTAGTTGAGAATACACGTATTCCTTGTAAAAAATTTATGAGGTGCATCATTTTATCCTGTTCCATCTACCTTCAGATAGAAGTTTAGTCTATGTACATAAAAATAAGAGTAGGATAAAATTTGATGAATTAATGTATAAAAGATGGGTAAAGTTGAGTACCCTCATTGTACAGTAGGAAGTATAAGAAAAAATAGAGAGCTAAATTGCTTTCTATCTTATTGGAAGACTAGCGCTATTAAGCGTTAACTCTACCCCGTTCAGACAAAGACACTCCTTGCACTGTTATGACCACGTCTTTGTTTTTTTAGCCAAACGCTCTGTGTTACTTATGCAATCTCAATCCTCCTTTTCCGAAGCTTCACGTCCCTTCTTGACTTGGCAACGTATTCTTGACTGGGCCCAAGAACACTACCGCTGCCGCACCTTCAGCAAAGATGAGCGCATTCCAGCCAGACCTGGTTTGCTCTATTTAGTGCAAAGGGGCGCTATCCGCATGGTAGGAACTGCCCAAGTGGGTGCTACTGCCAGTCAGTTAACATCTAGAAGAATTAACAGAACTCCAGAAGAAGCTTTCTTGGGCTTTGTAGGGGCAGGACAACCCTTTGAAATTGTTGCCCAGTCCCCATTTACACTCCAATCCTTTGCCCACGTTGACCAAACTGCGGTACTGTGGATGTACTGGCATGATCTAGACAACTGGCCTCACTTTCGTCGTGAAGTTATGGATGCTTTTAGATATCAGCATCAGCGCAAGTTACTCTGGTTAAGTGCTTTAGGACAAAGACGTACAATTGACCGTCTCTTAGGATTTCTCACCTTACTGATTGAGGAATATGGCGAGCCTTCCATGAGCGAAACCGATCCTGATGTAATTCGTGGTTATTGCTTACCCTTCCCCCTCACCCATGCCCAAATTGGCAGTGCCATTGGTTCAACCCGTGTAACTGTCACTCGTTTAATGGGTAAATTACGTCAACGCGGCTTAATTCTGGCCCAAGGGGATAATTTGATTTGCTTACCCGCAGATGCTATTAACAGACCAGCTAATAATGGGTAGTTCAAATCTCGAAAGAGCAGCTTGATCAATGTTACCTGAGAGCTTGCCACTCTCGGACACACCAATAGCAGGTATCAGTGGATTTTGATAAACCAATCTTGGGTAATTAGTTCCTGAACCTGCTCCTAATTTTCACCAATCTGTGATAGTTAAAGAATTTTCGGGTAATCGGGTATCATCAGAATTTAACTGGAATTGATTCAGTTAAAAATTGGCCAAGTATTCCTATAGAGTTGAAATGCTCAATAGCCTATAATGGGTTTTTCCGCCAGTGTTTCTATTTTTCCAAAATCGGCTCAAAGTCGTACCCAGTCCGGGAGCGATTACCACGGACAATTTTTACTAGTTGGACTGGGGTATTCCGATCTCCCGACGGTAAAAAACTAATTGAACCGGCAGCGCCACTGGTGGAAAAGTCTGATGAAAGTAGTGTTTTTTGAATTCCAGAACGACTGGGATTAGTTGCTAACGCGGCGATAAAGGCTTTTGTAGCATCATAAGCAGTTGCTGTACGCCAATTTACATCACTACCCCATAACTTTCTAGATTGGGCTGGAAATGGGGAATTAGGATTGCCATTAATATGCCAAGGAACAGCCACTACCATGGCTAATGCTTGTTCTGTGGCAATTTCTAGAGTTTTGAGGCTATAAACATCATCACCACCGAGTAAAATGAGACGTTTTTGATTGAGTTGCACTACTTGTAATGCTTTATCCAGGGTTTGACTATTAGGGGCTAACATTAAAACTTCCGCACCTTGTTTAAATGCTTTTTCGATGCTAGATGAAGGGCTAAAATCAGCTTTAGATAAATCAAACTCACCTGATATTTGTCTACCCTCCAAAGAAACAGAAGAAACAAACTCAGATTTTAATGACTGACTGTAGTTGCTTTGAGAATTATAAAAAACTGCTGCATTTTTTTTCGCCAAAGTTTTCACCATATAATTAGCTAAAGCTCTGGCCGCGACAAAATCACTAGGTAATGTGCGAAAAACGTAGGGACTAAAATTGGAAATTTTCACAGAACTACTAGTAGGGGAAATAGCTACTAGTTTTCCATCATTATAAACCTTCCCGGCAGCCAATGTTGCGTCACTGCTATAATGTCCAATTACTCCTAAAACTTCGGGGTTTTCTACCAAGGCTGTGGCTACCTGTTGACATATTTTCTGATCATCGTCATCATTAGCTATACCTACTTTTAACGGTACTCCCTTTACTCCCCCAGCAGTATTAATTTCATTTTGAGCTTGTGCAACACCACGCAGTATTTCTAATGCCGTATTCGGGTCATTACCAATAGGTGTAGAGACAACAAGGGTATAGCTTTTACTAGAGCCAATGCGGGCATTATTCAGATAAATCAGTGCCTCTGGGTCATTGGGTTTGATTTTTAGAGATGATGTTAAATTAGTGATTGCTTGCTGATAATTTTTATCCAAAATAGCCTTAGCAACATCTTTTTTATCTGGTAAAATATCATCAGAAATTAAAATTTTTTCTCCAAAACTAATTCGTTGTGCAATTGATTGATTTCGGTCTTTCCATTGATGAGAATTCAGCTTATTTTCACTATTTATTGCTAAATTATCAGAGGATTTCGGATTAGTAACAATAATGAAAAAACACCAATAACCAAACCCTAGAAGTAGGGGTATGAAAATAATAGGGAGTATTCTGCCTTTCCATTTCATAAGTTTTTTCTGATGGTCGTCAACTGTACTGCATTTAATTTGTATAATTATAGCGGGCAAGATTTGGATAATTATAGCGGGCAAGATGCCCGCACCACAAGATTTAGGGTCAGGTATAAAGCTCATTTGATGCTCACAAACCCAGTCTTTTCAATCAGTTCTTGACCTTGAGGTGTTAATAACCAATTTGCATAAGCTTCTCCAGCTTGTTGATCTGATTGACCATTTTGTTTGATAATCACAAATAAGTTGCGGGTGATTGGGTAATTTCCATTGCGAAAATTCTCGGTGTTCAACTGGTTGCGCTGATTTGGACATTGAGACTGAGCTATTTCTGGTTGTTGATAAGGTGTGAAATATTGATCCTTGGTTCGTCCAACTGGTAGGGATTTAACGGTACATTGAGGGACGATTTCAGGCGCAGAACCGTAATAAATTCCCCCCGGAGTATTGGCTATTTTTCTGATTGCTTCTGTGGTTGTACCAATGTAACTAACATTGTTACCAAATTTATCTTTGTTGAGAACATATTCGATAAAAAAATCTACTGTACCACCGGCTTCTTGACTGCGAGATAAGGGAATAATAGGTAAATTTGCCCCACCTAATTTTTGCCAGTTAGTAATTTTACCAGTGTAAATATCTTTAATCTGGGCAGTGGTTAATCCGGGAATATTTAAGTTATGATTAACTGCGATCGCAATACCGTCAATTGCTACGGGAATTTCTTTTAATGTGAATCCTTTTTGTTGTGCTTGGCTGTTTTCCTCTGATTTAATGGAACGAGAAGATTGAGAAAAAGCAAGTTGATTGTCTATCAACATTTTAATCCCAGTTCCCGAACCTGGTTTATCAAAAGGTGGTTGTGTGTAGCGTAAAACAAACTGAGGACAAATTCTTTGTAGTACAGAATCTAGGTCTTTACGAATAGTAGCCCAGGTGGTACTACCACCATAACTAAAAATCCCTTGGGGAAGATTAGGGACGTTGCAACTAGTTACTGAATTAGAAGATAAGTTTTGAGAATTATTACTACTAGAATTAGATGTCGTATTTGAACTAATTTTTGCCCAACGTTCCATTAAAAACCATGAACCACCGAATATTAAACTAATGGTAGCAATCAGAGATAAAAAAAGTGGGAGAGTTTCTTTTTTGGGAGACATAAGTTTGTGGTTTTGGGGTTAAGGATATTTTTTCTAAAGCAGGGAAGATAATAATTTATAAATGAGCTTAAATAAGGTTGTTGATATCATCGAAATTAACGCCGCAGCCACAGCTAAAATAATTATTTGCTCAATACCAATACCTCCTCGTACATAAGGGATAAAAAATATAATTGTCAAACTGATTGCGGGGATAATTAGCAAATCAAATTTTTCCAGCCAGCGTCTAGTTTGAGCAAAAATTAAACCACTTAAAATCACAACAGAAATTATGAAAGTGATGGGAATATTTTTGGATAAACTGAAAAAAGCGATCGCAATTAATGCCCCTTCAAACCCACTAAAAGCAGCCCCAGATAATAATTCCCAAATAGTAAAAGTTGGTTGATTTGATCCTTGGGGCTGAATTGGTTGTGGTTTAGGTGGTTGAGTTGGCAATTGTGATGATGTTGTTGGTGCAACCGAGGGAGGAAAAAGAGCCTCTAGCACCGCCTGTGCTGACTGAAAACGCTCACTAGCAGCAGGTAGGAGCATTTTATCTAAAATATCTGCCAGTCGCGGTTTCAGGGTGATTTGCGCCCGCCATTGCCATTGATTTGTATAGGCATTAAATAGCTTAGTGCTTTCTTGACCTGTCAGTAATGTCAGTATAGTAACAGCTAAAGCATACAAATCCGTAGATGGAAATACTTGACTACTGTTCATTTGTTCTGGAGGTGCAAATCCTAAGGAATAAATGCCCGTAGAACTAGGGGACGCATTAGCAATTAACTTAACTGCACCGAAATCTAGTAAAAAGAGCTTACCATCACGACGACGCATAATATTGGAAGGTTTAAGATCTCTATGGATAATATTTTTGTCATGAATAAACTGGAGAACTGGGAGAATTTCTTTGAGTATTTCCAGCACTTTTTGTTCAGAAAAATTGCCCTGTTGAATTAATTCTTCTTCTAAAGTTTGCCCATGAATATATTCCTGAACTAAATAAAAAAACTGCTCCGGTTTATTTATTTGTAAGTTTTGTAAACTGGGAACTGTAATCGTAAAAAAAGCAAATAAATTAGGTATTTGGGAATGTTCATTACCTATTGCTTCTAAAACTTCTGCTTCTTGTGCAAACAGAATTTTGGCTTTTTCTAAGGCTTCTTCTGTTAAATTACTGCTGGGCTGAAATTGTTTAATCACACATTGACGCAAGCTGGGAGTATCGCGGTCAATTGCTAAAAAAGCCGCACCAAAACCCCCCTGACCTAACAGTTTAATTGGCAAATATCGGTCACGTAAAATCAGCGGCATACCGCAGGTAATACAATATTTCTGCTGTACTGTTTTTAATGTTTGAATATCATCTAAATCAGCAAAGTGATTTTCAGGACGTTGACAGTGGGGACGAGTGCAGTGGACTTGCATATTATCTTTAGTCAGTGGTGATTAAGCTGTTACGCATTTAAACTGGATCATTACTGTAAGTTAGGTATTTATGCAGTATTAAATTAAGTCCGATTTAGTCCAGTAGTCATTAGTAATTAATCTAATGATACTGGAATGGTTTAACTGCCATCAGTAGGGTTAGGTGCTGCTAAATCCAATGTGTTTACTACTAAATCCATTTGTGTTAACTTTAACATATCCTGAATCCAAACCGGGTTAGCAAACTCAGGTAATATCTCCTGACTAAAAGCCTCCGCTGCTTTGGATCTATAACGGCTAGGGTTAAATATTAACCAAAGTGTGCGCTTTACCACAACATCTTGGATAGGTGCATGATGGAGAACACCCATTTGTAGTTCTTTAGCAATGGCAGAAGTAGAGACAAAAGCAGCACCCAAGCCAGACTGGACAGCATTTTTAATTGCTTCTATGGAATTAAGTTCCATTTCCAACTTAAACCGCCTGGTGTCAATATTACAACGTGCCAGCACCTGGTCAATAACTTTGCGGATGGTTGATTGGGAATCGAGAGCAATGAATTGTAGTTTATATAGGTCTTCTTTTTGGATTGTTTCTAATTTAGCAAAGGGATGGGACGTGGGTAAAATGAGTGCCAATTCATCCTCAGCATAAGGAATAGTTTTTAAAGACTCTCCCAATTCAGCGGGAATTTCCCCACCAATAATCGCCAGATCAATCTGGCCATTGGCAACACTCCAAGCGGTGCGTCTGGTAGAATGGACGTGCAATTGCACAGCCACATCTGGATACTTTTGTCGGAATAAGCCGATCATTTTTGGTAAAAGATAAGTACCAGTGGTTTGGGACGCGCCGACAATTAATGTACCACCTTGAAGATTTTGCAAATCCTCAATAGCGCGACAGGTTTCCTGACATAAACTGAGGATTTTTTCCCCATAACTCAGGAGTAGATGTCCCGCCTCTGTTAATTGAGCGCGACGGCCTCCCCTGTCAAATATAGGAACATCCAATTGCCTTTCCAGGTTTTGAACTTGTAAACTGACAGCCGGTTGGGAGACATAAAGACTATCAGCAGCCCGCTTAAAACTCCCTTCTTGGGCGATAGCTTTGAGAATACGTAACTGATCTAATGTAAAAGGAAGGTCAGACATAAGGCTTAACCCAGAAATGTGGATGTATGAGTAGCTGGAAAAATAAATCGGGGCGAGTAGCTTTGTGACTAGTCATAATTTAGGCAATAGTTAAATTTAAAGAACTAACTAAAACACTTACCACAACATATTGACAGAAATCCTTTCGTGTATAATCTGTTAAAATTCAAGATGTTTACCCATAAATAGTAACTTCTTTCGTTTTTGAGAATGTTAAATTGAGTTTTATCTATCATGCCCAATTCTTGGTTTACTCCCAGTCATTTTGTCATACTAGGGTTACAATTAGTTTTTGCAATTGCCCATAGTGGAGGCGCTGCTGTGCGTCCTTGGGCAGAAAAATACATTGGACCGCGGCTTTATCGCATTTTATTTGCATTAATTAGCTTACCCTTGGCTGTGCTATTAATTGTTTACTTTTTTAATCATCGTTATGATGGATGGCAACTTTGGCAGGTGCAAGGTATTCCGGGGATAAGAACATTAGTTTGGGTATTATCTGCTATATCTTTTTTGTTTTTATATCCTGCTACCTTCAATTTACTAGAAATTGCCGCTATTCAAAAGCCCCAAGTTCATCTTTATGAAACAGGGATTATCCGTATTACCCGTCACCCGCAAATGGTGGGACAGATAATTTGGTGTGTAGCCCATACTCTCTGGTTAGGTACTAGCTTCACTCTTGTTACCTCAATAGGTCTGATACTACATCACCTCTTTGGAGTATGGCATGGAGATCGGCGTTTAAGTCAACGCTATGGAGAAGCCTTTGCACTTCTCAAGCAGCGGACTTCTATTATTCCTTTTCAAGCAATTATTGATGGCCGTCAATCCTTAAACTGGCAGGAATTTCTGCGTCCTGCTTATTTAGGAGTTGCTATTTTTACTGGTTTATTATGGTGGTCTCACCCCTTGTTATTCGTGGCAACAAGTAGGATAATGTGGTAGTTTACTGTGATCCCCAAGATCAACAAAAATATAAATTTAATAAAAGTTTGTGATCATCACTTGCTACCAAAACAATGTAGGATAAATTTCAGCATCTATCATAAGACTGTTTTTCACTAAGGTGGGAAAAAGGATTTGTTCCTCAGTCTTGGGCAGAATTTATCCCCGTCAACAATAAGTAGCTTTCTACCTTAGTAAAAACGGGAAATAAACAGCAATGTATGAACTACAGCAATATACGCTATCAGCATTGTCGAAGTTTTATAGGGCAGTAGCAGTCAATAGCAATCAATATTTGAACATTGAAAACAGCCAGCGCGACATTCACGGTGGTTTATTTGTTCACAGAAAAATCTAAAAATCAGATGTTCTTCTCATGACTGACCAATTGCTGCTACTGACCATTGTTTTTGTTTTCATATAAAAACCTTATATTCCAAGAGGCATCATGGTGTTTTCGGTCAGTGAACGGACATTTAATCAAGAAGTTTTGGCATCTCCAGTTCCCGTTTTAGTTTATTTTGAAGCACCCTGGTGTGCTTTATGTCGCGTTATTCACCCGCTTTTATTGCAATTTCAAGCCCAATGTGGTGATGAAATTAAGTTAGCCGGAGTCAATGCTGATCAAAATTTCAAGTTGTCTAATACCTATCGCCTCAAATCCCTACCGACTTTACTGCTAATTGAAAAAGGAATAGTCAAGCAACGCTTAGAGGGTTTTTGTGGTAGAGACGATTTACGTCAAGCCTTAGAAGCAATTCAACTTACTTACAACATCACTAAGAAAACTGACACTGGCATAAAAACAGCCGAATTAGAATACAACAATGTATAATTAAATATGACTAAGGGTAAGTAACAAAAGACAAAAAGCAGAAGTTTTTAGAAATTTTATAGCCCCAAGGCTGACTGTTAGGCTATTTTAGAGGCGTAAGCAGTACAGTAGGCTCAGTAAGCTATTTTAATTTATTTGGTGCTTGGTGAGTCCTAAATCTAAAACCATGCTTAACACCCCACTCAAAGGGTATCGGGTGGGGTATTTTATCCTCAAGGGTCTGTGTCACAATTACTAACAGTTCTGATTCTTCAGTTAACTCACCCTTTGTTTGTACAGAATTCTAAAAGTAGGCGTTAGTGATGGAATTAATCTATCAGTATGCCTGGCTGATTCCAGTATTACCTCTCTTGGGAGCAATGCTAGTCGGTCTAGGGCTAATCTCGATCAATCAGGTGACAAACCGCCTGCGACAATTAAATGCTGTAGTCATTATCTCCCTCATGGGAGCTTCTATGGTTCTGTCGTCGGCCTTGCTGTGGAGTCAAATTCAAGGCCATGCACCTTACCTCCGCACCCTGGAATGGGCAGCAGCAGGAAATTTTCACCTGACTATGGGCTACACTATTGACCACCTTACAGCCTTAATGCTGGTCATTGTCACCACAGTCGCAGTTTTGGTGATGATTTACACGGATGGGTATATGTCCCATGACCCCGGATATGTGCGGTTTTATGCCTATCTCAGCTTATTTGGCTCTTCCATGTTAGGTTTGGTGGTCAGCCCCAACCTGGTACAAGTTTACATTTTCTGGGAATTGGTGGGGATGTGTTCCTACCTCCTGGTGGGCTTTTGGTATGACCGCAAAGCCGCAGCGGAGGCCTGCCAAAAAGCATTTGTTACAAACCGGGTCGGTGACTTCGGTTTATTATTAGGCATTTTGGGGCTGTTCTGGGCGACAGGAAGCTTTGATTTTATGGTGATGGGCGATCGCCTATCAAACCTAGTAGAAACTGGCTCTATTAGCAATTTCCTCGCCATTGTGTTGGCGATTTTAGTCTTCCTTGGACCTGTGGCTAAATCAGCCCAATTCCCCCTCCATGTCTGGCTACCAGATGCTATGGAAGGTCCTACACCAATTTCTGCTCTTATACACGCAGCTACAATGGTAGCAGCGGGTGTATTCCTAATTGCCCGGATGTATCCAGTATTTGAAAATGTGCCAGCAGCAATGAACGTAATTGCTTTTACTGGGGCATTTACGGCGTTTTTAGGGGCAACTATCGCCATTACCCAAAATGACATTAAAAAGGGTTTGGCTTATTCCACCATTTCCCAACTCGGTTATATGGTCATGGCCATGGGTGTGGGCGCTTATAGTGCGGGATTATTCCACCTCATGACCCACGCTTATTTTAAAGCGATGTTATTCTTGGGTTCTGGTTCGGTAATTCATGGCATGGAAGCAGTTGTTGGTCATGATCCCGTATTAGCGCAAGATATGCGCTTAATGGGCGGACTGCGGAAATATATGCCCGTGACCGGTTTCACATTTTTGATTGGTTGCTTGGCCATTGCGGGGATTCCTCCCTTTGCCGGTTTCTGGTCAAAAGATGAAATTTTGGGCGCTGCCTTTGCTGCTAACCCCTTCCTGTGGTTTATTGGTTGGGTGACAGCAGGGATTACAGCTTTTTATATGTTTAGAATGTATTTCTCAACATTTGAAGGTAAATTCCGGGGTAATGACGAGAAAATCAAGGTAAAACTCAAAAATGCTGCTGCTGCTTTGGCACAGAAATCAGGGACAGTAGAATTAGCCCCTAATTTCGGTCCTGGGGCGATGAAAAAGGGAGAATTAGATAGTCATTCCCATGACTCCCACAGCCATGAGCCTCATGAGTCTCCTTGGACTATGAGTTTACCCTTGGTGGTCTTGGCTATTCCTTCTATGTTAATTGGTTTGGTGGGTACTCCCTACGCCAATTATTTTGAGCAGTTTATCTTTCCTCCTAGCGAAACTTTGGCGGAAGTTCTGGAAAAGGCTGCGGAATTTGACCCCCATGAGTTTTATATCATGGCAGGTAGTTCTGTGGCGGTTTCTGTAATTGGGATTACTTTGGCAGTGCTGATGTATTTGGCTCGCAAAATTGATCCTAGTGCGATCGCTTCTAAAATTCAACCACTCTATGATTTATCCTTGAATAAATGGTACTTTGATGATATTTATCATCGTGTCTTTGTTCTTGGTTTGCGTCGTGTGGCTAGACAAGTTATGGAAGTTGATTTCCGCGTTGTTGACGGCGCTGTTAATCTCACGGGTTTCTTTACTCTTGTCAGTGGTGAAGGTTTGAAATACCTGGAAAGTGGTCGGGTTCAATTCTATGCCTTGATCGTTTTTGGGGCTGTTTTGGGCTTGGTGATTGTTTTTGGTGTTACCTGATTTTAATGGGGCGGCTTGTCCGCCCCTGGATTGTTTTTTTACGAACCGCTCCAGGCGCAGAGGACGCGGAGTTAGTAAAGTTATAAAAGCGAAGTAAAGCACATTAATTCATGAAATTAAATTATTGTCAGAATCAGGATATCCAGGATTTAAGGATGTACAGGATGTAGAAAAAAAGTAATCTTTGAAAATCTTAAATATTCCTAGAATGGTTTTACAACTAGGAGACAAAAATAATGAAATGCGTAATTTGTAAACATGGAGAAACTAAACCCGGTTTAGTCACCGTCACCTTAGAAAGAGATGAATGTATTATTGTCTTGAAAAAAGTTCCCGCAGAAATTTGTGATAACTGTGGTGAATATTATTTAAGTGATGCAGTTACCTAACAGGTTTTAGAAAAAGCAGAATTAGCAATTACTAAAGGAGCAGAATTAGAAATTATTAGATATGCAGCTTAAATTTGAAAATATATGAATACTCAAATTAATGCTCCTCCTGCTGTTGATTATGCACCTTGAGGAATTACAAGGGGAATTAATAGCTATGCAAGAATTAACGATTGAGGAATTATTAAATAATACCTAATGATTAATGATAGATATTTTTTGGGTTTTTTATTTCGCGCAATCTCTCCTAGAGATCCCGAAGGGTAGACGCAAAGTAAGAAAAGTATCATAAAATATATATAGGATAAATAGCAGAATAAATTATGAATGCTTACAAGACTTATATCACCATTGAAAACCCTAAGCAGGTGGTTTTATCTGATTTACCTTTTCAGGTTGGACAGCGTGTGGAGATTATTGTTTTAGCTGAAGATAACCCGCAGGATACAATTAGTAATAAATTGCGGAATTTATTTGATAAAACTCAGGCTATTCCTGGTGTGGAAGAGGTTACAGATGAGGAAATAGCGGCAGAAATTGAAGCTTATCGGCGTGGCGAATGAAAGTTATTATTGATACTAATGTTTTAGTTTCTGCTGTTCTCAAGGGGAGAGAACCAAGGGATGTAATTCAATTTGTTGTAGATAGTCCTAATTGTGAGTGGGTTGTTTCTCAGGAGATTTTAGCAGAGTATCAGGATGTTTTAAGTCGGAAGAAGTTTAAGTTGACTGATGAAGTTAGAAAAGAATGGTTAGATGTTATAGATTTGGTGACTACATTAGTTGATGTTCAGGTAACAATAGATTTTGCTAGAGATACAAAGGATGAAAAGTTTTTAGCTTGTGCGATCGCAGCAGGAGCAGATTTTTTGATTACTGGAGATGCTGATTTTAATCAAGCACGGAATTTAGTGAATACTACTATTGTTTCTGTGTCTATGTTTAAGCGGTTGGTTTATGATTTTAGGGGATAATCTAATCAGGAGATTAGAAATCGCAGCTATACAAACAAAGTCTACCTTCGTGGACTAAAAGCAAGATTTTTGAACCCGCGAAGGCAGGTTTTGTTTTTTTACAGCCATTTTTAGGTAAATCAACCACATTTTAATCGAAGTTTCGCGCCAAGACCCAAAGGAGCGAAGGAGTAGATTAATTCAGAGTGTGGTATAAATACATGAAAACTGCTGTAATTTATGTCTATGAAATATTCTCTAACCCATCGGTATTTTCATCATCTTCTAGAATATTCATTTCATCATCAGGAGTATAGAAACTTGTATCAATTTGACCAATGAATAATGGACCGTAATCTGCTGTAGAAACAGATGCTTCAATTAATTGAGATTGCTCCAGGAGTTTACTTTGTTTATACTGATGAGTCTGCGCCCATTCACAATATTCTTGAAGTATTTCAAGTGACTGAGGATTATCTGGTCCATGATACGCATAGAAAGCTGCTTGATTTTCATCTTCACCAACTCGAATAACCAACGGAACTTCCCTTAAAAAATTAATTTTTTCTTCACGAGTTTCTAACTGGTTTAAATCATTCCGAATACTTGCATCAATAGTGCGAATTATTTGTCCTGTCTTCTCAATATAAGTTTTTTCTAAAATTTCCTTAATACTGCGTTGTTTGTAGCCATCCCACACATAACGATTAACATTGTTTCTATTGTCGAAAGCATTTGGGAACAATGCCATAGCCAATTCTTTCTTAGTTCTTGGATAGTCTGATTGTCTCAGTATAGCCAGAAGTTTATCTTTTTGAGTTTTTAGTTCATCAGGGGTCAAAAAAATACCTGCCGACCATTCAGGAGAAAATTCTTTTTTAGGATCGAAATTATCAGAATCAAAATTAAAGTTACCTTGGGTCATAAACTTATCCTTTTGGGTAAAAATTTTATGAGTTATATTACACATCCATATTTATAGTAACACACAAATACAGCTATCACTCTCGGTTTTTCAAAATTTATACTTAGAACAAAAAATTATCGGAATAAAATAATAATATTATTATTAATCGAATCGCGTTTAAGTAGAATTAATTTTATTTATATGTATATATTTTAAGATAAAAATAAATTTTTATCTTAATGCTTTATAATAAATATCAGATAAGTATGGCTTGAATAATTGTGAGAAACAAGCAAAAACAATACTATGTTAGCAGAAATAAAAACGGAATGTAGCAAAAAAAATTTAAAAAATAAAGATGTCGGCTGTCGTTTACAAAAAGCTAGACAGTCAGGCAATTTTTCAGTTGAGATTGTTAGCAAACTTCTACAAATTCCCGAATGTGTAATTGAAGAAATAGAAGGTGGTCAAATTGAAAAATACTGGCAAGAGATTTACGGAATGCTTTGCATTTATGGAAAGCCAGTTCATGAGGTATTTGAGGGCTTTTTTGAAAATAATCAAAATTATGAGATACATGATGCACCCAAAACTAAATATGCTAATTATGTCATAGACTGCATTAAGCTTATCAAGCAGTTACATAGTAGACCTATTCATTTGTCAAGTCTGCCTTTAGCAAGAGGTAAACAAAATGGTAAGTCAATCAATTTTTCAGATGAAAATTCTGAACAGAAGCAAAAGTCTGTTAAAAAAGCTGTACCGACTGTCTTAGAAACTAGAGCGCACAATTTAATTCATAAAAATAATCTTTTTAAACTCCCTATTAATGTCTATCAACTAGCAGCTAATCTAGGCATAAAGGTATTTTTTGAAAGTTTACCTAATGATTTATACGACTTAAGGGGATTCTGTTATAAAGAGGATAATTTTAGTATTATAGGTATAAATCGGAAACATCATACTGTACTCCAAAGATTTACCATAGCTCATGAATTACATCATCTAATCTATGACTTAAATGATAATAGATTTTTGTGTGGTACACATAATGAAAATAAAATCATAGAATTAAATGCAGAAAATTTTGCGGCTGAACTCTTAATGCCAAAACCCCTGGTACAAAAGCTAGTTTCTCATCCACCCAATATTCATTATTTAACTGTTAATCTAGTAGCAAAGCATTTTGGAGTTAGTTACGAAGCAGCAGCAATTAGACTTGAGAAGTTTAATTTAATTCCTAGCGCATCTCAAGTTTGCAAACAATCATATAGACGTGAAGATAAACAAAAAACGGAATTTTTACTTAAAAATAAACTTAAATATCTAATTGCAGTATTTGGTCTAGAAACTGGTATTGAAGAAATACAAATTGATAGAAAAATTAGTAACCATTCAGTTTGTGGTGCTGTTATAAATGACCCTACTCACACAGTTTGTTGGCATTGTGGTTTGGAAATTCAAGAACCTAAACATAATGAAATTTATTTAAAGAATCCATATCGACAAGATGCGGTAAATATATCTTCTAATAAGAAGATTTCTTCTTTCGAGCAAAAAAAAGGTGACAAAACCGATAATCAACATGAACAATTATCACTCAATTTGAGAATTTAACTAAACTTGATAATTACTATTGTAATTTGTAATCTAACCCGATGCAAAATCAGTAAATTGTCTCATATAAGGTGGCTTAAAACCTAAAACAATATCCGTTTTTGGTACTCCCAAATCTACCAACTCACTAGCTACCTCTTCCTCCGTAAAATCTCTCTGAATCCAAATTTTTCCATCTCTAATATCTACATGAATGATTGTCCCATAAACGTAACTGACATTAATTCATGAGATTAAATCTAATCAATTTTGGGGCGTTACGCAACACTTACACACCCCAAACAATTAAGCATTTTCAGGATGTAGAAAAAAACTCATCTTTAAAACCTGAAATATTCCCAGATAAATATTCATAAAAATCCTGTAAATCCTCTAATCCTGAGCATCCTGATTCAGACAAAAAATATTTATAATCTAAACAAACCAATTCTCAACCTGAATCTCTTGAAAATCAATAAAATCTGAAATATTATTTGTTACCAAAATTAAATTATTTACCTTCGATATCGCTGCAATTTGCCCATCTGGATATGCAGGAGTTTTACCTAAACCTACCAGTCGCGCTCTCTCTTGGGCAAACCATTCAGCAGCTAAATCATCATAGTATAAAATCGGAATTTTTGGTTGAATTGTATCTTTTAGATACTTCTCAATTTTATTTCTTTTTTTAGAAGCTGGTAAACGATAACAGCCAAATAATAGCTCATGCCATGTTACAGATGCCATAGCAATTTCCAATTCATGTTCTTTTAATTTTTGAATAACTCCTGGGTTGGCTTGTAATCGTACAGGCTCAGATATAATGTTAGTATCTAATAAAAAGCGAATCACCAACTTACCTCACGTCCTGGAACATAATCACGAATATTTCCCCAAACTTCATCAGGGTTAATTTCTATTTCTTCATCTATTAATTCCTGCCGAAATTGTGCTATAGATTCCGAAAGACTTGATTCTTTATCCATTGGTTTTGCGAGTTCTTCCAAAAACTTGCTTTTACAATCTTCTGGAGTACCTGGAATCACCAGAAATTGTTTTTTAGTTTGCAAACCTTCCAGATATTCTCTAAGATGTTCTGCAATTGTATCTTGCACATCTTCAGATAAAGATTCCATCATTTTAATTACAGTGGTAATTGCTGGAGATGACATAATCTAATTTCCTTTTAAACTCTACAAGTCTATTTTACTAAAAATAAACTTAACTGCATCCTTCAATATATTCCACTTCTGGTAGTTTACCCGCTCTATACCTAGTTACACGCTGACCATCAGTTTCAAAAACAATGCGATAGTTTTGTTCAGCTTTATTTTTGGGAATAAAAGTTAAATCATGTCCCTTTGGATTATATGTATGGGGTGTAACTTTAATTTGTCCAGGGTAAAGTGATTTAATTCTCGCTTCTGTATCACCAATTTTTGCCCCAGAAAGAGTAGTAATTTTGGGATTATCTATATCTACTCTGGCAATAACATCGCTGGTAATATATTGAAGACGACTTTTAACATCATCTTTTGTCACCATAAATGACACACCTTCGAGTTCTCCTTCTGTTTCTAGATAGTAACAACTATCACTTCCAGCATAGCTAACAGATAAACGAGTATTAGCCGCAGCAGCAGCTTCAGGAAGATTCATCCCTATTTTTACTGGACCAATACTATTGATAGTTACTTTGGCTTGACTGGTGAGTTTTGTCCGTGCCATAACTGTTCCGACTGTGACAGAAAAAACTGTGATCGTGATAGTTGCAAAACTTAGTAATTTGGTTTTGTGATTCATCTGTTTGTTAATGGTATTTACCCAGTCTGACGCACCCTAGATATTTAATGTCACATTTGCTTAGGTCTTCTATTTAGATCCCGCAGATAACAAAATTCTCCTAGAATACAATTTTACAATTGGTGTTTTGGGGAAGCATTAACAAACATAGCATATTCTTGAGGAAATATTTATAATTAATTCCTAAATAACTAGATAACCAAGGCAGATTTTTCCTTGAATAGGAATTGAGAAGTGATAAGTATAACTTTTCACTTCCCATAAGACTACTCCTTACACTTATGGTAATTAGAACAGATAATCAATAAGTGCAACCTCTAGCTAAAGATGCAGATTTGTTGGCAATGGCAATAAAATTGGTGTAATTTATTGCCATATATCAAATATTATTATTTACCTCGTAATATTTCTTCAACTTCTGTTAGCTTCACAGGTCCAGAAAAATTCTGACTGGTAATAATAAAAGAAGGTGTTCCCCCTAGTCCTAATTTTTGTGCTAATAATAGGTCATTTTGGATAGGTTTAATGGCTAATTTGCGGTCACTAGCAAATTTTGTGAGATTTAATTTTAGCTTTTTAGCTGTATCTAAATATAAAGTCTCACCCAATTGTTTTTGATTTGTAAATAAAGCATCATGATATTCCCAGAACTTACCTTGTTGAAATGCTGCCCAAGCTGCTGTAGCTGCGGGTAATGCTTGTTCATGAATTTGATAAAGGGGAAAATGTTTATAAACTAATGTGAATTTATTAGGATATTTTGCTAATAAATCCTTGAGATTTTTATGTGCTTCGGCACAATAGGGACATTCAAAATCAGAGAATTCTATCAATACAGTTTTTGATTGAGTTGCACCAATTGTAGGAGAATCACCAATTATGGTTTTAGGATTTGTTTGCAAATTATTGATAAATTCTTGTCGTGATTGTTGTAGTTGCTGTTGTTGCTGCTGCTGATATGCTTCCACCGATTCAATAATGATTTCTGGGTTTTTGCGAATAATTTCTAGAACTTGTTGTTCTAGCTGGGGATCTATTTTAGTATCAGCTTGAACGGGGAGTGACCAGCTTAAAATTAGGCAGATAAAGCTGAAAATTACTAAATTTCGGAAATGAGTAAAAATTTTGAACATTTGTCAATATTATAGAATTAGCAATGTAATTTTATCAACTAACGGAGAAAACGGCAATTATCCCAATTTTAGGGAATTATGCCTTTTATGAAAATATATGTTTAAAACATATTTTAAAATTAAAACTGGGGTGAATACAAAAATAAATCATGAACAGTAGAATTTTGGCTATATCTGTATTTTTATTTACAGTTAGCCTAGTAAGTACAGTTGAAGCTGCAAATTATGAAGATATTAGACAGTTATTAGCAAGTAAACAATGTCCAAGATGTCTTCTCACTAATGCTGGTTTAGTCATGGCTGACTTAGGGGGAGCAAATTTAAGCGGTGCTAATCTTACTGGTGCGAATCTGAGTCGTGCTAACTTGACTGGTGCGGATTTACGAGGGGCAAATTTAAGCGGTGCAAGTTTATTTGGTGTGAATTTAAGCGAAGCTAAACTCAGTGGTGCAAACTTAACTGGTGCTGATTTAAGAAACACCTTTTTAATAAATGCTGAGATGAAAGGTGCTAATATAACAGGGACAAACTTTCAAGGTGCGGTAGGGATACCTTCGCAAATTGCAAAAGCAGAAGATTTTTACGCCTGGGGTTTAGCAGATGCAGAAAAAGGTAATCTTAAATCAGCTATTGATTATTTTAGCCGAGCGATCGCCCTCAAACCAGACTATGCTGGAGCATATTTAGCCCGTGGTGTCGCTAGTTATCAAGGTTTAGACAGAAAAAGGGCTTTAGAAGATGCCCAAAAAGCAGCAGAATTATTTGCAGCAGTCAAAAATACTGAAGGACTGAAAACAGCGCAAGCTTTCATTATAGAATTGAAAACGCCCTACACAGAAAAAGTCAATGTGGGTAAACCTAGCTTTATGGATTTTGTGGGGAGTTTAGGTTCAGTCTTATTACAGTTTCTACCCTTCTAATCTAAAATCCATTCAATCATCATTTTCTATCTGCGTTCATCTGTGGTTAATTATTTCCAGGAATCTGATTAAATTTAGGATCAGGAATACTCATAAATAATCGTCAACAAGGAAAAAAATAGATGCCAGACAATCTCAAGAGTAAAGCTATCACACAAGGGGTACAGCGATCGCCTAATCGAGCCATGTTGAGGGCTGTAGGTTTTGAAGATGCAGATTTTGACAAAGCCATTGTCGGTATTGCCAGTGGATACAGTACCATCACCCCTTGTAACATGGGGATTAACCAACTGGCACAAAGAGCAGAAACAGCTGTAAAAAATGCGGGGGCAATGCCGCAAATTTTCGGGACAATTACCATTAGTGATGGTATTTCTATGGGAACAGAAGGGATGAAATACTCCCTAGTATCACGGGAAGTTATCGCTGACTCCATTGAAACAGCCTGTACAGGGCAAAGTATGGACGGTGTATTAGCCATTGGTGGTTGTGATAAAAATATGCCAGGGGCAATGTTAGCTATGGCGCGGATGAATATCCCTGCCATCTTTGTTTACGGTGGCACAATCAAACCCGGACATTATGACGGTAAAGACTTAACTGTTGTTAGTTCCTTTGAAGCCGTTGGTCAGTACAGTGCGGGAAAAATTGACGAAAATGAACTGTTAGCGGTTGAACGTAGTGCCTGTCCCGGTGCAGGGTCATGTGGAGGGATGTTTACAGCCAATACCATGTCTTCAGCATTTGAAGCAATGGGCATGAGTTTACCCTATTCCTCCACTATGGCTGCCGAAGACCCAGAAAAAGCCGACAGTACGGAAAAATCGGCCATTGTCCTGGTTGAAGCTATTCGCAAACAAATATTACCTCGGACAATCATCACCCGTAAATCTATTGAAAACGCCATTTCTGTAATTATGGCAGTAGGTGGTTCTACTAATGCAGTTTTACATTTTCTGGCCATTGCCCGCGCTGCTGGTGTAGAACTAACAATAGACGACTTTGAAACCATTCGCGGCCGTGTTCCCGTTTTGTGTGATTTAAAACCTAGCGGTAGATATGTAGCCACAGATTTACACAAAGCCGGCGGTATTCCCCAAGTCATGAAAATGCTATTGGCACATGACTTACTCCATGGTGACTGTATGACAATTTCCGGGCAAACTGTCGCCGAAGTTTTAGCAGATATCCCCGCAGAACCACGGATAGACCAAGATGTAATTCGTCCCTGGAATAATCCGATGTATGCTCAAGGACACTTAGCTATTCTCAAGGGCAACTTGGCCACGGAAGGGGCAGTGGCAAAAATTACCGGAGTCAAAAAGCCTGTCATTACCGGACCTGCAAGGGTATTTGAGTCGGAAGAGTCCTGTTTAGATGCGATTTTAGCAGGGAAAATCAAAGCAGGGGATGTGATTATTATCCGTTACGAAGGACCAAAGGGCGGACCTGGTATGAGAGAAATGCTGGCCCCCACTTCGGCTATTATCGGTGCCGGTTTAGGTGACTCTGTAGGATTAATTACTGACGGACGTTTTTCCGGTGGTACTTACGGTATGGTGGTCGGTCATGTTGCCCCAGAAGCGGCTGTAGGTGGTAATATAGCCTTAGTAGCAGAAGGTGATAGTATTACTATTGATGCTAATGCCCGGTTGTTGCAACTCAATGTATCAGATCAAGAATTAGCTACTCGTCGCGCAAATTGGCAACCACTTCCACCCCGATATACTAAAGGGGTACTAGGGAAATATGCCAAGCTAGTATCTTCTAGTAGTGTGGGTGCTGTGACAGATTTGAATTTATTTACTAATTAGTAATAACTGATTATATCACATCCCGGACTTTTTCAATAAGTCCGGGATTTGTATTTTGTATTAGGATATTTTATATTTTTTATCTTGATTTGAGGATTAAGATTTTGATAGCAATAAAAAACATCAATATACATGATTTATCTATTTGGGTGGAACAAGCAAAAACCCAAGCAGCACAAGGAAAAGTTATTGAACGCATTCCCCAATTAGCTATGGCTAACCCTGACTGGTTTGCTGTTAATATAATTTGTAAATCAGATGAAAGTTACAGTTTGGGAAATACAGATTGTATATTTCCATTTATGAGTGCAATTAAACCGTTTTCTCTACTCTATTTATTGGAACAATTCACTGCCAAACAGGTTTTACAATGGGTTGGTATTCAACCCTCGACTGCACCTTTCAATTCTTTAACGCAATTAATAGCAGATAATGGACACCCTCGTAATTCAATGATCAATAGTGGTGCTATTACTCTCGCTGATAAGTTCCCAGGAAAAGATAGCATTGAATCTACACAATTGTTTTGTACATGGTTAAATAAATTAGCAGGTACTAATCTATATATAGATTTAGATATTCTTGCTTCGGTTCGTGCTAATCGTTCTCCTATAAATATAGATATTACTAATTGTCTCTATGAAGCCGGAAATGTAAATAATATTAAATTTGCTCTTGACGTTTATGAACAAATATGCTGTATATCTGGACGAGTAGAAGATTTAGCGAAATTGGGAAAAATACTAGCTTGTGAAAATAATTTTATCAATAATCAAAACCGTCAAATTGTGAATGCAGTCATGTTAACTTGTGGTTTATATGAAGTTTCCGCAGAATATAGTATCAAAATTGGTTTACCCATGAAGTCGGGTATTAGTGGTGGACTTATAACTATAGTACCAAATCAGGGAGCGATAGCCAGCTACAGTCCTGCTTTAGATCATGCTGGTAATTCTGTAGCTGGTTTAGCACTAATGGAAACTTTATCTCAAAATTTACAATTGAGTATTTTTTATTGATTACTCTTCAAGTTGAGATTTGATATTTCCCATTGTTTGAGGAACTGAATCTGTATCTAGTTGCTTTGGATTTGATTCTAGTGGTTCTGTTACTTTTGACTGTTGTGCTGGTGTTTCTGTAACGTCAGCAGGTTTAACTGCGGGAATTGACGGTTTTTCTGTTTTTGGTGCTGGTGTTTCTGTAACGTCAGCAGGTGTAACTGCGGGAATTGACGGTTTTTCTGTTTTTGGTGCTGGTGTTTCTGTAACGTCAGCAGGTGTAACTGCGGGAATTGACGGTTGTTCTGTTTTTGGTGCTGGTGTTTCTGTAACGTCAGCAGGTGTAATTGTGGGAATTGATTGTTTTTCTGTTTTTGGTGCTGGTGTTTCTGTAACGTCAGCAGGTGTAACTGCGGGAATTGATTGTTTTTCTGTTTTTGGTGCTGGTGTTTCTGTAGAACTAGGTTTAGTAATCGGAGTTTTAACTGTATAATTCTGGTCTACAATGCTACGTACTTCATCTGCTGTCAATTCCCCTCTGACAATTTTTGAAAGAGTATCTTGACCATTGGGTTGATAGTTAATTAATCTGATAGTGGTGTTAAAGGCATTTTTTACAGGTTGTCCTTGATTATCGAGAAATTCTAATTTTACCCAAGTTTTGCCAGGTTGAAAGCCTTTAAGATAAATTGGTTGCCAACGATCAAGAATGAAACTTTCACCATTGATTGTGCTACGAATACGCCAATTGCTCATCGTATCATCAAGATTAGTTTCCGCGACACTGTGCAACGGTGCATTAGTTAAGTAGAAATCCAACATAATTGGTTCTGCACCATAATTACCATTAGGACGACTGTAGGTAAGTAAAGGTAATTTAACATCAGGATTATTTTCTTCGGTTTTCGTCAAAATATGAAATGTAGTTTGAGCATACGCACCTTCATTTTTAAAACTTTCATGCCACGGACGAGAAGCAAAAACGCGGAGAGTATGAGTACCCGGAGATAAATTTGGTAATACCACCGATTGATTTAGGTCGTAAACAGCTATATAAGGTTCGTTATCTAAAATTAGGTGCAAATGGGGTCCAAGTTGCCATTGAGGGTCTTTAAATATTGGTAAGTCCTTAACCTGTAAACGAACGTTAACGGTATTTTCCTGAAGAATCTCATCTATTTGGGGACTGAGAATACTAACTTGGGGTTGATAACCTTCTAAACTAGGACGTAATGCTTGAATAACATCTGGTGGTGCAGTTTCCGAAAACGTCCCCGAAATTTCTGAAGCTGGTGGTGCTTTAACTTGGGTCTGAATAGATGGTTCTTTGCTGCTTGCCGATTCAACGCAACTGCTTAACATCACAACTAGAAATAATGCGACAACCGATTTAATGATTGGTAGTCTCTTTGACAAAACTTGCTGAAAATATTTTCTCCACCCAGTGTTCATGTTTTGATCCTGTAATATTTTTTAACAATTAACGCAATCATTGTGACGCAAATTATGACTCATGGACTATGGAATAAAAGCATAAATCTATGGCCAGAGCTATAAATTTACTGACTTTTTTCTGATTAAAATGGCAAACAAGTAATTTTTTTGACTGAATTACCGGACAATAATTTGCTTTTAGACCGCCAAATTTGCTCAAAAGTCCTTGAATAGCAGGTTTTTAAGCTGCTTTAAGTATAAATCATTTAATTTACAAATTGTTGTTATTTGTAAATTAAATGAAGAATCTATTGACATTTGGACAATATATGAATTTGTAAAATAGATGAGACCATAAATTTGGCTATTTTTAATTATTGTTAACAGGTGTATAACAATGAGCAAGTTCAGACTCTATAATTCAACAGAAACAACTTTTCTTTTCCACACGACAACCGCATCGCTAGACCAGAGCAATCTGAAAACAGCGACTGTGTTATTCTAGGTGGTATTCATGATTCCCCATTCCTTATAGAGAGGAGGTCGAATGACGATTAGTCCTCCGGAGCGAGAGGAAAAAAAAGCAAGAGTGATCGTTGACAATGACCCGGTTCCTACCTCATTTGAAAAATGGGCAAAACCAGGACATTTCGAGAGATCCTTAAGCAGAGGACCAAAAACCACAACCTGGATTTGGGACCTCCACGCCCTCGCCCATGATTTTGATACACATACAAGCGATTTAGAAGACATCTCCCGCAAGATATTCGCCGCTCACTTCGGCCATTTGGCTGTAGTAGCAATCTGGTTGAGCGGAATGTTATTCCATGGCGCTAAGTTCTCTAACTACGAAGCTTGGCTGGCTGATCCATTAGGAGTCAAGCCCAGCGCTCAGACAGTTTGGTCTATTGTTGGACAAGACATTTTAAACGGTGATATGGGCGGCGGTTTCCGCGGCATTCAAACCACCTCCGGCTTGTTCCAAGTATGGCGTGGCTGGGGTATCACTAGCTCCTACCAGCTATATGTAACTGCAATTGGCGGCTTGGTATTAGCAGGCTTGTTCTTATTTGCTGGCTGGTTCCACTACCACAAACGCGCTCCTAAACTGGAATGGTTCCAGAATGTGGAGTCAATGCTGAATCATCACTTATCAGTGTTGCTAGGCTGCGGTTCTTTGGGATGGGCTGGTCACTTAATCCATGTATCTGCACCGGTCAATAAACTGTTAGATGCAGGTGTAGCAGCTAAGGACATCCCTCTGCCTCATGAATTGCTGTTTAATACAGCAAAAATGGCAGAACTCTACCCTGGTTTCGCTAGTGGTTTAACTCCTTTCTTCACCTTAAATTGGGGAGCTTATGCTGATATCCTCACATTTAAGGGTGGTTTAAACCCAGTTACAGGCGGCTTGTGGATGACTGATATTTCTCATCACCACCTAGCGATCGCTGTACTGTTCATCGTTGCTGGTCATATGTACCGTACCAACTGGGGTATTGGTCACAGCATCAAAGATATTCTAGAAGCTCATAAAGGTCCTTTCACTGGCGAAGGTCACAAAGGTCTTTACGAAAACCTCACCACTTCTTGGCACGCTCAATTGGCTACTAACCTAGCTTTCTTGGGTTCATTGACAATCATCATCGCCCATCATATGTACGCGATGCCTCCCTATCCTTACTTGGCGACGGACTACGCAACACAATTGTGTATCTTCACTCACCATATTTGGATAGGTGGTTTCTTGATTGTTGGTGGTGCGGCTCACGCGGCCATCTTCATGGTGCGGGATTACGATCCTGTTGTTAACCAAAACAACGTTTTAGATCGCGTGATTCGTCACCGTGACGCTATCATTTCTCACCTTAACTGGGTTTGTATTTTCTTAGGCTTCCACAGCTTTGGTTTGTACATTCACAATGACACCATGCGTGCTTTGGGTCGTCCCCAAGATATGTTCTCCGACAGCGCAATTCAATTACAGCCAGTATTTGCTCAGTGGGTGCAAAACCTGCACACATTAGCTCCTGGTAACACAGCACCTAACGCTCTCCAAGTAGTTAGTCATGCTTTTGGTGGTGGAATTGTTGCTATCGGCGATAAGATCGCTATGATGCCCATTACATTGGGTACAGCGGACTTCATGGTTCACCACATCCACGCATTCACCATTCACGTTACTGTTCTCATCTTGCTCAAAGGTGTATTGTACGCCCGCAGTTCTCGTCTGATTCCAGACAAGGCTAACTTAGGCTTCCGATTCCCTTGCGATGGTCCAGGTCGTGGCGGTACTTGCCAAGTTTCCGGTTGGGATCATATCTTCCTGGGACTGTTCTGGATGTATAACTCCCTATCAATTGTAATTTTCCATTTTAGCTGGAAGATGCAATCTGATGTCTGGGGAACAGTAGACCCAGATGGAACAGTAAATCACATTACTGGTGGCAACTTTGCAGAAAGTGCTATCACCATCAACGGTTGGTTACGTGACTTCTTGTGGGCGCAAGCTACACAAGTAATTAACTCCTACGGAACAGAATTGTCCGCTTACGGATTAATGTTCTTAGGCGCTCACTTTGTTTGGGCGTTCAGCTTAATGTTCTTGTTCAGCGGTCGTGGCTACTGGCAAGAACTAATTGAGTCCATCGTTTGGGCGCACAATAAACTGAAAGTAGCCCCAACAATTCAGCCTCGCGCACTGAGCATCACTCAAGGTCGGGCTGTAGGTGTGGCTCACTACCTATTAGGAGGAATCGCCACCACTTGGGCATTCTTCCACGCACATATCCTTTCAGTAGGATAAAATTCAGTGGAATTTTGGGTTTTGGATTCTAAGATTTTAGATTAAATCCAAAATCCAAAATCTAGAATCTAAAATTTTGCTGACACTTGATGGCTAAAGGTCAGAGGACATATCACACCTATGGCAACAAAATTTCCAAAATTTAGCCAGGATCTCGCCCAGGACCCGACTACGCGTCGGATTTGGTATGCGATCGCTACAGGCAACGACTTTGAAAGCCACGATGGCATGACGGAAGAAAATCTTTACCAAAAGATTTTCGCTACGCACTTCGGTCACTTGGCAATCATCTTCCTGTGGGCATCCAGCCTCCTGTTCCACGTGGCCTGGCAAGGTAACTTTGAACAGTGGATTAAAGATCCCCTGCACGTCCGTCCCATTGCCCATGCAATTTGGGACCCTCACTTCGGTGAAGCAGCAATTGAAGCTTTCACCCAAGGGGGTGCAAGCAATCCCGTAAACATTGCTTACTCCGGTGTTTACCACTGGTGGTACACCATCGGGATGCGGACAAACACCGAACTATACACTGGTTCCGTTGGTTTGCTCCTGTTGGCGGCATTGTTCCTGTTTGCTGGTTGGTTACATTTACAACCCAAGTTCCGTCCTAGCCTCTCTTGGTTTAAGAGCGCTGAACCCCGTCTGAATCACCACTTGGCTGGTTTGTTCGGTGTTAGCTCCTTAGCTTGGACTGGTCACTTGGTTCACGTTGCCATTCCTGAATCTCGTGGTATTCACGTAGGTTGGGATAACTTCCTGAATGTAGCTCCCCATCCAGCAGGTTTAACTCCTTTCTTCACAGGTAACTGGAGCGTTTACGCTCAAAACCCTGACACCGCTGGCCATTTATTTGGTACTTCCACCGGTGCTGGGACTGCGATTCTCACCTTCTTGGGCGGTTTCCACCCCCAAACAGAATCCTTGTGGTTGACTGACATGGCTCACCACCACTTGGCGATCGCAGTTTTGTTCATCATTGCTGGTCATATGTACCGGACTAACTTCGGAATTGGTCACAGCATCAAAGAAATGCTTAACTCCAAATCCGGTTTAGTACCTGGTAGCAAGAGCGAAGGTCAGTTTAACCTACCTCACCAAGGTCTTTACGACACCATTAACAACTCTCTGCACTTCCAGCTGTCATTAGCTTTGGCATCTTTGGGAACTATTTGTTCCTTGGTAGCGCAGCATATGTACGCTCTGCCTCCTTATGCGTTCATCGCTAAGGACTACACAACACAGGCAGCGCTGTACACCCACCACCAGTACATCGCTGGTTTCTTGATGGTTGGTGCTTTTGCTCACGCAGCAATCTTCTGGGTTCGTGACTACGACCCCGAACAAAACAAAGGTAACGTTCTTGACCGGATGTTACAGCACAAAGAAGCGATCATCTCCCACCTTAGCTGGGTATCTCTCTTCTTAGGCTTCCACACCTTGGGCTTATACGTTCACAACGACGTAGTTGTGGCCTTCGGTACTCCTGAAAAACAAATCTTGATTGAGCCAGTATTTGCTCAATTCATCCAAGCTGCCCAAGGTAAAGCTCTGTATGGCTTGAATGTACTGTTGTCTAACCCCGACAGTATTGCTTACACCGCTTACCCCAATGCTGGTAACGTTTGGTTGTCTGGCTGGTTAGATGCCATCAACTCAGGCACAAATTCCTTGTTCCTGACCATTGGACCTGGCGACTTCTTGGTTCACCACGCTTTCGCTTTGGCTATCCACACCACCACCCTGGTACTCGTTAAGGGTGCTTTGGATGCTCGTGGTTCTAAACTGATGCCCGATAAAAAGGACTTCGGTTATGCGTTCCCCTGCGACGGTCCAGGCCGTGGCGGTACTTGCGATATCTCCGCATGGGACTCTTTCTACCTGTCTATGTTCTGGATGTTAAACACCATTGGTTGGGTAACTTTCTACTGGCACTGGAAACATCTAGGGATTTGGCAAGGTAACGTTGCTCAGTTCAACGAAAACTCTACCTACCTCATGGGTTGGTTCCGTGATTACCTCTGGGCTAACTCTGCTCAGTTGATTAACGGTTACAACCCTTACGGCATGAATAACTTGTCTGTTTGGGCTTGGATGTTCCTTTTTGGACACCTAATCTGGGCTACTGGTTTCATGTTCCTCATCTCTTGGAGAGGTTACTGGCAAGAGTTAATTGAAACTTTGGTTTGGGCGCACGAGCGTACTCCTTTAGCTAACTTGGTTCGCTGGAAGGATAAGCCCGTTGCTCTGTCCATTGTTCAAGCTCGTGTGGTTGGTTTAGCTCACTTCACTGTTGGCTACATCGTTACCTATGCAGCGTTCCTCATTGCTTCTACTGCTGGTAAGTTCGGTTGATCTTAACTACTGGTTGTAGGTAATTAAAAATCCCCTACCGCAAGGTGGGGGATTTTTGATGGAATTGTTCAGTTTTTTGAATTTTCTGATGTAAGCAAGAATAGATTTGCTAGAATTTTATTGAAAAACAAAAATAAAGTTTTGTAAAAAACTACTGTATGAATATTCAGAAAAATATTATTTTGCATTTGTTGTGAGTTTTAAGTTGTTTTAATGCTTTAGGAGCAATATGACAGAACTGCAAATACCAGAAAAATTTAAGCCTGGTTTTAAGTTACTGATAAGCATTGATGAAAAAACTGTACAGAGCTTTATAGATACTTTTGAACAAGCACAGCCATTACAGATTAATGATTTAGTATCAGTAGTGACTTCACGGGTTAATACTTTGACAAAAAAAGAAGTCAAAGATGTAATAGAAACCCTGATTTCTATACATAACCTTAGAGACTACCTTCAGGAAAATAATGATGCTTCTACAAATGAAGTAATAGAAAAAATTAGTCAAGCTGTTGAAGATGATGAAGAATTAGAGATTACTGATGAACAAAGACAAGAATTTGAGAGGCGTTTAGTTAATTTTTTAGGTCTTGATAATATTCTGAGTTTTAGATCTAAATCTATCGAAGTTATACGGGATCATGAGCGTCTATTTCAGAATTCACGTATTCATACTGATATGCGTCCTGTGTTTGAGTCAGGCTTAGAAGACAGTCCAGCAGGGGTAGCTATAGTTAATATGCTGAAAATCGAGTATGTAGATTTAGATGGTAAACACGAGTTTTTTGTAGCTTTGGATGCAAATGATTTAAAACAATTACGCGAACAGTTAGATATAGCAGATAGAAAAGTAAAAGCTATTGAGTTGATGCTGAATCAAGTAAATATTCCATACTTAAATTATCTAGATGTAGAGTAGAGGTTATAAAAATGGCAGCTGCAAACCCTTGGATACCTGACAAAAAGAAAAGTTTACAGCGATCTCAACTCGCTTATTTACGTAGTCAAGATGCTAATGAAATGAATAAAGCCACCCTAAAAAACAAGTTGGACTGGAATTATTTAAATCTAAAAAAAAGAGTCAGTGAGAATAATCCTGACAATTTATTCTTGTTCAAAAGAGGTATATTGCCTACCAGTAATAGTAAAGTTAAAGTATTTACAAAATATGAAGTTTTCGACCTAGTAGGTAAAAACTGTATTACAGTCAATGATGGACAAAAAATTTATGATTTGGTTCATCCACAATTACAAGCTAACCAACCTGTAGAATTAGACTTTGCAGGAGTGGAGATTTTTGCTGCTCCATTTTTCAACTTTGCTATCGGACAATTATTGAAAGATATACAGCCAGAAAATATTAGCAAGTTATTAAAAATTTCTAATATTAAACCTCTTGGCAATCAAATCATCAGTTTAGTAATAGAAAACTCTAAACGTTACTACTCAGATCCTATTTTTCGTAGTAGATTAGACAAAGCAGTCAATGAAAAATCTAATCATCTTTAAATGCCAGCTACAATTAAACCTAATTACAAAGTTGAAGCTGAGGTATTTAATATCCAGTCTGATACTCCCAAAGCAGATGACATTTTTTTAGTAGATAGTAATGTCTGGTATTGGTATAGTTATACTAATGCCAGCACAAACGCTTTACCTTATCAAATATCACATTATCCTACTTATGTAAACAAAGCTAATATTACTGGATCGCGGCTTTTATATTCTGGGCTTTCTTTAGGAGAATTAGCACACTTAATAGAAGAAGAGGAAAGGAAATTTTTTAATCCTAATTTAAGAGCTAAAATATACCGTCATAACTACATATCAGAGAGAAATAAAGTTGTCCATGAAGTTGAAACAGCATGGAGTACAATTACATCAATTGCAGATTGTGCAGAAATTTTGGTTGATGAAAATACTACTAATAAATCATTAATAAGATTCCAAACACAATTACTTGATGGTTATGACTTACTCATATTAGAAGCTATGAATAAGGTAGGAGTAAAAAAAATTATTACAGATGATGGAGATTATTTAACTGTGCCTGGCATTCAAGTGTTTACAGCTAATATTAATTTTATTAATACTGCAAGAAATCAAGGTAAGTTGTTAGTTAGGTAATTGTTCAAACTGGAATAGCGATCGCTTACTTGACTCCGCATATATCATACATACCCGGTTAATTACTCCCTTCCTGGCATAAAATATTAACTAAAAAGTGTTAGTTTAAAATCCCCTTACCTTACCAAATACTAATATGTCCTTTGTTCCCTTACATATCCACAGTGATTACAGCTTGCTTGATGGTGCTAGTCAATTACCAGAATTGGTAGATCGAGCGATCGCATTAGGAATGAAAGCGATCGCCCTCACAGATCATGGTGTCATGTATGGGGCTGTGGAACTGATCAAAATCTGCCGCAGTAAGACGATTAAGCCAATCATTGGCAACGAAATGTATATCATTAATGGTGAAATTGACAAACAAGAACGTCGTCCTAAATATCATCAAGTCGTATTAGCAAAAAATACTCAAGGCTATAAAAATTTAGTTAAAATCACCACCATTTCTCACCTGCAAGGAGTACAAGGTAAAGGCATTTTTTCCCGTCCTTGTATTAATAAGGATTTACTCAAACAATATAAAGAGGGGTTAATAGTCACCAGCGCTTGTTTAGGGGGAGAAATTCCCCAAGCAATTCTCAGTAATCGGCCAGATATAGCCAGGAAAATTGCCAAATGGTATAAAGAAGTATTTGGTGAAGATTTTTATTTAGAAATTCAAGATCATGGTTCTCAAGAAGACCGAATTGTGAATGTAGAAATCGTCAAAATTGCCAGGGAATTAAACATTAAATTTATCGCCACAAATGACTCTCATTTTATCTCTTGTTTTGATGTAGAATCCCATGATGCCTTATTATGTATTCAAACCGGGAAACTCATTAGCGAAGATAAAAGAATGCGGTATAGCGGCACAGAATACCTCAAATCATCCGAGGAAATGCAGCAGCTATTCCGTGACCATTTAGCCGATGATATCATTGCCGAAGCGATCGCCACCACAGAAGAAATTGCCGATAAAGTTGAACCTTATCACATCATGGGTGATCCACAAATTCCCACACCCACAATCCCTTCAGGACATACAGCAGATACTTATGCAGAAGAGGTTGCATGGTTGGGACTTTTAGAAAGATTAAATCGCAAATCTCGCAACGAAGTAGATCCGGTCTATAAAGAAAGATTAGAATATGAATTAAAAATGATTCAGCAAATGGGATTTTCCACCTACTTTTTAGTAGTTTGGGACTATATTAAATTTGCACGAGACAATAATATTCCCGTTGGTCCAGGACGGGGTTCTGCGGCAGGTTCTTTAGTAGCTTATGCTATGAGAATTACGAATATTGACCCCGTACATCATGGTTTATTATTTGAGAGATTTCTCAATCCCGAACGCAAATCAATGCCGGATATTGATACAGATTTCTGCATTGATAAACGAGATCAGGTAATTGAATATGTCACTGAAAAATATGGAGTTGAGAGAGTAGCCCAAATTATTACTTTTAACCGTCTGACATCAAAAGCAGTGTTAAAAGATGTCGCTAGAGTGTTAGATATTCCCTACAATGAATCTGACAAAATGGCGAAAATGATTCCTGTAGTCCGGGGTAAACCTACAAAATTGAAAGTGATGATTTCCGATGAAACTCCCGAACCAGAATTTAAAGCCAAATATGATAATGATCCCACCGTGCGGCGCTGGATTGATATGGCCATGCGAATTGAAGGGACTAACAAAACCTTCGGTGTTCATGCTGCTGGTGTGGTTATTTCCGCAGAACCATTAGATGAACTTGTTCCCCTACAACGCAATAATGACGGTTCTGTAATTACCCAATATTTCATGGAAGATTTGGAATCTTTGGGATTATTAAAAATGGACTTTTTGGGGTTGCGGAACTTAACCTTAATTCAAAAAACCATTGATTTAATTGAACAAAGTCAAGGATATCGTATTGATCCTGATGAAATCACAAAACAGGAAAGAAAGGCACAAAAAATATTAGCTAAAGGTGAACATACCAGCTTACCAAAAGATGTTACTAAAGCTTATTCACTATTAGAAGCAGGTGATTTAGAGGGTATATTTCAATTAGAGTCTTCAGGGATGAAACAGATAGTGCGAGATTTGAAACCTTCTAATATTGAAGATATTTCTTCTATTCTCGCACTTTATCGTCCTGGACCATTAGATGCCGGATTAATTCCTAAATTTATTAATCGGAAACATGGACGAGAAGAAATTGAATATGATACTCAAATTTTAGAACCGATATTAAATGAAACCTACGGAATCATGGTTTATCAAGAGCAAATTATGAAAATTGCTCAAGATATGGCAGGTTATAGTTTAGGACAAGCTGATTTACTCCGTCGCGCTATGGGGAAAAAGAAAGTATCGGAAATGGAGAAACAAAAGCAAAATTTTATTGATGGTTCTGCAAAAAATGGTGTCAAATCCCAAGTTGCTGAACATTTATTTGGGGATATGTTAAAATTTGCCGAATATTGTTTAAGTTATGATACAGAAATTTTAACCGTTGAATATGGTTTTTTAGAGATTGGGGAAATTGTCGAAAAGCAAATTGAATGTAAAGTTTATACTGTTGATAGCAATGGAATATTATACACTCAATCAATTGCCCAATGGCATCATCGGGGACAACAGGAAGTTTATGAATATTTATTAGAAAATGGGGCAATTATTCGCGCGACAAAAGACCATAAATTCATGACTGAAGCAGGGGAAATGTTACCAATTGATGAGATTTTTGCCCAAGGCTTAGATTTATTACAATTGGCAGATTTATAGCAGAAGGCAAGAGGCAAGAGGCAGAAAAATCTCTATTCCCTCTTCCTTGAATTCTGACAAGGGAATTTAGAAATCAATACAGTTAATCCCAAAACTCTTTTTGAAAACGAACCACAGAGTCACAGAGAACACAGAGAAAAGAGAATCATAAATTCTTGCTTGCAGAAACCTATGCTTTTTTGGTAAAAGCTGTGTTATTATTAATATGTGAATAATCCTGAAAGTTAAGGAAAATGACTCAAGAACTAATAGACCTCAGAAACAGCATTTTACAAGGAAATTATGCAGGTGCTTTAGCAATTATTGATGAATTAGAGGGAATGAGTAAACAAGCAATCTTGAGAAATATAGAATCTTATTTAAAGATATTATTAATTCACTTGATTAAAAATCAAATAGAACAGAGATTAACAAATTCTTGGATGGCTTCTATTCGTAATTCAATTAGAGAAATTCAAAAAATCAACTTGAAGGAAAATAAAAAGTCCTATTATGTCAATCATGATGAATGGGAAAATTTAATAGAGGAAGAAGTAATTGAAGATGCGATCGCTGATGCTAGTATAGAAATCATGAATGGTAAATATACCCGTTCTCAATTATCAAAAATCCTAGATAGAAAGCCAATTATGTCAACAGCTATGACATTTTTATTCTTAACTTATACCTATTCACCAAAAGAACTACCAGCTATTATGGATGATTATCTCAGTCAGTTACCAAACGCTGGAAATTATTAACTTTTCGTCATTTTTCTGGTTGTTCTCCTTCCCATACTCTAGCAAATAATTGATTAATGGTATGGAAGTGATCATAAAATTTCACAGTATAGTATAATTAAAACTTATATAAATATAATCATACTTTTAATATTCATAACTGATGAAAATTCAACTTTAGATTTTCTTAATAATTAATTGAGAATTATTTCTATTTAGTAACGAGCTTGCAATACTTTCGGCGATTTGCTAGAATTTTGAGAATTTCATAATTGGGGTATTTTTGTCAATTTTGCACTCTGCTAAAAAGATGATCTGCAAAAGTCTTTATTTATAGTCGTTTCAGAGATCAATTTTGAAAAAAAATACAAAACTTTACAAATTAGCAGTGGTTTGAAAGACTAAATTGGGGAAAAATTATTGAGCAAATAATGTACTTTGACTAGTAGAACTAATGTACTATTGACAAATAGGGTAAGTTATGGTATTGGAGGATAATCTTTGGTGGTAGGTAGGGTTAGTAAGCAGCTAACCAGACAAACGAGATAATATTTAGTACACAAAAACCGGAACTCTTTTATAAGCAGGTGTACCACTTTGAGGATCAATTTCTGCTGTCAATAAAACGTTAGCTTCAGGATAAAACATAAAAGCTACACCTTCACGAATCGCACCACAAATAATTTCAATATTTTCTAGTTCTCCCCCACTTCCTTTAACTGTAACTCGTTGATGTTCTTGAAATCCTGCTTTTTTAATATCCAAACTATTCATTAAAATACAATGACGATGGGGCATATTGCGATATTTATCTGCACTGCGATAAACTACGGTATTATGTTGTCCATAACCGCGTCCTGTTCCCAAGATCAGAACAATTCCTGGTTGATTTTCCTCCACACCAAAAGCTGATTTATCAGGTAAAGTTAATTGTGGTAAAGGTGTGACAAACATCCGGGCTTTACCATCAAAAGTGGGAAATTTCGGTTCATCAAAAATCCGTCCTGCAATGGTAAATTCTGCCTGAGTTTGATCAATTTGACCTATTTTCTCATAACCAGGAATAGTTTTAGCAATTAATTCTCTAACATAAACCGTATCTTGTAATTTACGCCAATTAATCGGATTTTCATCATGTAAACGATGGGCTATTTCTGTAATTAATTCTACTTCAGAAATCAAATCAGAATTATCTGGTTGTAAATGACTTTTACCTGCATCATTTAACCTGACAAAATTATTACCTGATTCCGTTGTTGTCCGATGGGGATTTTCAAAACGATTGAAAACAGGTAAGATTAAAGTTTGCTGTTTTCCTAATCCGTGAAAATGTCCTAAATTCGGTTTTGTCGCTACATAAAAAATAGTTTCTATTTGTGATAAAGCCCGTTTTGCTTGTGATAAATCTGGGTTAGCTGCATACAAATTTCCCCCTAAACAAAAGAGGGTATTGATCTTTCCTAATTCTGCTGCTGCTATTAAATCACGGGTATGATAACCTGGAGTTTCATTCAGGGGTTTTCCTAACAGCTTAGATAGTGCTTGTTTGATTTCTTCCCGCAAATTGACGGTGACACCCATTGAACCAAATCCTTGGACGTTAGAATGTCCTCTAATGGGCATTGTTCCCGCACCAATTTTACCAGCATTACCTGTAATTAAAGCCGTATTTGCTATACTTAAAACATTATTTACACCGTTAGTTTGTTGAGTGATTCCCATAGCCCAAGCAAATACTACACACTCAGATTTACCAATTATATAGGCTGTGGCGGTAATTTCTTCTTGAGATAATCCGCAGGTTTTAGTGATATCATCCCAAGATATATTATTGGCATAATCTAAAATTTGTTGCCAGTTTTGAGTGGAGGATTTGAGATATTCTATTTTAATTAAATTTTGATCAATTAGAGATTTTTGTAACCCTAGAAATAAGGCTACATCACTACCAGGAATGGGTTGCAAATATAAAGAAGATATATCAGAACCCCCGGTAAGTAAGGATTTAATCGGAAAAGCAGGGGAAGCAAATTTAACTAAACCGATTTCAATTTGGGGATTAATAATAATCACTTTACCACCCCGGTCCCGTAATTTGATTAATTCGTTCATTAATCGGGGATGATTTGCGGGTGCATTAGAACCAATTAAAACCACACAATCACTATGTTGTAAGCTTTCTAAACTTACCATTGATGTTCCTGAACCGAAAACTTTTTTTAAGCCGACGGTTGAGGGAGCGTGACATAAATCCGAACAATCTGCTAGATTATTACTACCAAGGGATCGCATTAACAATTGTAATAAATAAGCAGCTTCATTAGATGAACGTCCAGAACTATAACTAGCTATACTTGCTGGTGTTAAACTAAAGGCTGGTTTTGCGATTTGATAAACTTCTTCCCAACTAATACGTTGATAATAAGATGAACCTGATTTGAGAATGAGGGGATAACTAAGTCTACCTAAGTTATCACATTCTTGAGAAGTTAATTCTTGTAATTCATTAATATTATATTTTTGAAAAAAATCTGGTTTAATTCCTGGTTGTAATTCTGCTGCAATAGCTTCTACGCTTTTAGCACAACGTTGTAAATATTCTCCTGCTTCATTGACAAATCCTCCTTGTTGTCCACCGGTACCCCAAGCACAGGATAAACAAGTGCTTTTATGATTGAGAGTTTGCCATAATTGTAAACCTTGGGGTGAGAGAGTTTTTTCTA
>LJOT01000403.1 GCA_001672075.1 Anabaena sp. CRKS33 | reverse complement strand
TTAAAAATCAATATATCTTACACTAAAAACATAATTACTTATGCTTGCTGTCATAGACACACATCCCATTCAATATCGCGCCCCCGTTTACCGAACCTTAAGCACAGAAATTGGTATACCAATAACTGTAATTTACGGCTCTGATTTTAGTGTGGTTGGTTACAAAGATAAAGAATTTGGCGCAAAATTTGCCTGGGATACAGACTTACTATCAGGCTATTCATCAAAATTTTTATCCCATGTCAAAACTGGAGGAGCGCAGTCTTTTGAAGAAGTTTCTGCTCAAGGACTAGCAGCAACGCTCAGAGAAGTACAGCCAAAAGCTTTGTTAATCACAGGTTATAATCATCGCTTATATCAAGCCGCTTTTTATCAAGGCTGGAAATTGCAGATTCCTATTTTATTTCGGGGAGAAACAACGGATCATGCCATCAAACGAAATAAAATAAAATCTTGGATACGCGATCGCACCTTATCTGTAGTTTATCAGAGTTGCTCTAAATTACTTTATATTGGTCAAAATTCTCAAAGACATTTTCAGCGATTGGGATTGTCAGATACAAAACTGGTTTTCTCTCCTTATTGTGTTAATACTCAATCATTTCAACTGAAAGCGGCTGATCGAAAATTATTAAGAAATACTACTCGTGAGCAATTAGGGATCATAAACACCGAAAAAGTTCTACTATTTTCAGGCAAACTCAGTTATAGAAAAGGTGTAGATTTAATTTTATCAGCAATTGAAAAATTGCCTGAAGAAATTAAAAAACAGTTAGTAGTCTTATTTTTAGGGAATGGAGAATTAAAAGCACAACTAGAAAAACAAGCCGAAAGTTTGCCCAATACCAAAGTACATTTTCTAGGGTTTCAGAATCAAACTCAACTAAGTAATTATTATCATGCGGCAGATATATTAGTATTACCAAGTCGCTATTCAGAAACTTGGGGATTGGTAGTCAATGAAGCGTTACATCACGGACTCCCTTGTATTGTCTCTCAAGCCGTAGGAAGTGGGTCTGATCTAGTTAAACCTGGTGTAACGGGTAATATTTTTGAAACTAATTCTATTGATAGTTTGGCTAAAACCATAGAAGATAGCTTGTCTTTGTGTGATAACTCTGAGATTCAAAAGCAGTGTCAATTACAAGTTAGTGATTATTCTGTGCAAAAAGCTGCCGAAGGCATAGCAAAAGCTTATAATTCAATCTGCTAAAAAATTTAGTTAAAATTCAATTATTGTGAAATTACTAATTATTGGTTTACCTGGTGCTACTCATATAGGGGGTACTTTTTTTAAATGTGCCAAAAATCTGCATCTAGATCCGAGATTTATTAATGTTGATTTAGCCTATCAAGCACCTAAATGGCTAAGAACTATTAATTGGCATCTACGAAGTAGATATCCATCAAATCTGAATACATTTAGCCAAGATATAGTTAAAGAATGTGTCAACCTTCAACCACAATGGCTATTAACCACAGGAATAGCTGCTATTAACCATTTAGCCTTACAACGAATTGGTCAAATGGGAATTAAACGGTTCAACTTCCTCACCGATGATCCTTTTAACCGCGCTCACTATGCACCCTGGTTTTTAAAAGCCTTACCTGATTACGACGTTGTTTTTTCCCCCCGTAGTGCTAATATACAAGACCTGCTGAACGCAGGTTGTCCGAGAGTAGAATATCTACCCTTTGGTTATGATGATGAATTATTCTATCCCGAAGACCCATCTAACATCAACCTAGATGCAACCGTTCCCGATGTTGTTTTTGCAGGAGGGGCAGACCGCGATCGCGTTCCTTATATGAGTGCTTTAATCCAATCAGGCATCAATTTAGCCCTATATGGCGGTTATTGGGAAAAATACCCAGAAACTAAAGCCCATACTCAAGGTCAAGCAGATGTTGCTACTTTAAGATCAGTTATTGGTCGTGGTAAGATATCTTTATGTTTAGTCAGAAGAGCAAATCGTGATGGAAACTGTATGAGAACCTTTGAAGTCCCGGCCATTGGTTCATGTATGTTGACTGAAGATACCCCAGAACATCGGGAAATTTTTGGTCAAGAAGGTGAAGCGGTTGTTTATTTTAATACCATCTCAGAAATGCTAGAAAAAACCCATTGGCTCTTAAATCACGACCAAGAACGCCAACGTTTAGCCAAAAATGCCCATTTACTCATTACTCAAGGAAATCATACTTATAGCGATCGCCTAAAAACCATGTTGTCAAATGATTTAATCTCAAAATAACGTAGTACACTGGGGTTAATCGTATTGAACGGCAAGATAAAATATCTAACCCCAGAACAAGTTTACAAACAATTTGTTTATCACCCTAAGACAACGGCAGAATGGGCTGACTTAGGGAAAATAGAATGAATGTATCAGTTCCCCTGGTGGACACCGGAGATATCCAGAATCAGCATTTATCAAAACAGTCTCAACGGACAAAGAGCGAGTTCTCTATGCCCGTGTCAGCACAAAAACCCAGTTGTTAGACCTTGATACACAAATAGATTTTTTAAGTAAAACTTACCCAGGATGTCGAGTAGTTAAGAACAAGAGAGTATATGAAGACTTTCAACCTAGAGATTGGAGTAATGTTGCTCAGGATTTTACTATAATTGCCAGAGATTATTTAGACCAAGGATAAAAGTAACTTCATGGAAAATCGCTCTGAGTTAATTATCTGGTTGG
>LJOT01000702.1 GCA_001672075.1 Anabaena sp. CRKS33 | reverse complement strand
CCTCTCTACTGAGTTTCTATCAAAGATAGAGTCCCCAACTACTTTTCTTAATATATTCAGAGAACCGTTTAAATCTGCTGAATAATGTTTACCAGACTGGGACTTAAATAAACCTCTTTTGACTCTTTTACCTAAATATTGCTCATGCTTTTTGATTGGTTCAAAATCCAGAAAACTACATTTTGAGGTATAGCTTTCTTCTGCAATTTGTACCTTAATTCCTACAAGTTTAGCTTTGTATTCTAACTGTTGGATGAATCGCGCATGAGGAATATTGGTAAAGTTTTGGTTGGTTTTACTCCCTAAGTTAATATTCTGTTTCCAATTCTCATTTTTACCTATAATTAAATGCGTTATATTTTGACTAACTAGCTGATTAATAATAAATCTACTAGCTGTGTGGAGGTAGTAATCCACTTTATTGTTACGCTTGAGTGTTAATGCTTCTATTTTTCGAGAAGTTCTCTGACTTTGCGCTTTTTGATTTTTAGGTAACTGAGATTGAAGACTAGTTTTAACTTTGTTGTAGAACTGGTTACAAGATTTAATTGCCTGGCCGCAAACAATAAAAGGTTGAAAATCTAAACAATTACTACTGACAGCAGCTAGGTGATTTAGTCCTATATCAATCGCTGCGATTCTATTATTAACTTCTGGGGTGGTTTCTTCTTGTTCATAAACTGCCTCAAGAATATAAACATTATTTTTAGGAATTATCCTCACTTCTTCAATT
>LJOT01000120.1 GCA_001672075.1 Anabaena sp. CRKS33 | reverse complement strand
AAAGGGATACCTTAGATATGCACATTTGTAAAGTAGATTTAACAAAATGTTAAATCTTTCTATAATAGGAAAATCAAATATATTAGTTAACAAAACTTCAGAAATAACTTATTGAATTTTGATCTATTGTGGGGTAAGCTACAAATTCAGTGATGTGCAGTTTTTTCTCCCTTGCTCATCCCATAACTAAATCGGTCTTCAGAGAAAATGCTTCATGACCAACCTTTACCCGCTTGAGGTAGATAGATCAGGAAAAAAGAGAATTGCAGCAAACCAGGTTAAAATCTGGAATGTAGTTTTCCGGTAAAATTCCGCAGAAGACCAATAAAGGCCAGTTAATCTTAATTAAATCGGTTGAGTGGGATATGCTTTCCTCAAGATGAAAAGATTTTGTATTGCTGGGACGAAAAACAACAGCGTCAAAAGAGTACGTCTGAACCATGGTAAAAAATGAGTTATGGTAATTCTAGCCATAGCTAAATTTGTGCAACCGCACTGCCACCATAGAAACTAATCGCCCCAAAATATAAGCAAAACTTATGATCTTATTAAGAATGAATAAAGAGTAAGAATGAGAAGAAGTTGCACATAACGTGATTTGATAGTAATAAAGAAAGACTTCTTGGAAGAAAAATATGTCTTACGCGCAAACTAAGACTCAGGCTAAGTCTGGGTATCAAGCTGGGGTTAAAGATTACAGACTAACTTATTACACACCGGATTACACACCCAAAGATACAGATTTACTAGCAGCATTTCGGATGACTCCCCAACCTGGAGTTCCTCCCGAAGAAGCTGGTGCGGCTGTAGCTGCTGAGTCTTCCACTGGTACTTGGACAACAGTTTGGACAGACTTACTCACCGACCTAGATCGCTACAAAGGTCGTTGTTATGACATCGAACCAGTTCCCGGTGAAGATAACCAATACATCTGTTACGTTGCTTATCCTTTGGACTTGTTTGAAGAAGGTTCTATCACCAACGTATTGACATCTATTGTCGGTAACGTATTTGGTTTCAAAGCTTTACGTGCTTTGCGTTTGGAAGACATTCGTTTCCCTGTAGCTTACATCAAGACCTTCCAAGGACCTCCTCACGGTATCCAAGTTGAGCGCGACAAATTGAACAAATATGGTCGTCCTCTGTTGGGTTGTACAATTAAGCCCAAATTAGGTCTTTCCGCTAAAAACTACGGACGTGCTGTATACGAATGTTTACGTGGTGGTTTGGACTTCACCAAAGACGACGAAAACATCAACTCAGCACCATTCCAAAGATGGCGCGATCGCTTCTTGTTCGTAGCTGAAGCTATCAACAAAGCCCAAGCGGAAACCGGCGAAATTAAAGGTCACTACCTCAACGTTACCGCCCCCACCTGCGAAGAAATGTTGAAACGGGCTGAGTACGCTAAAGAACTCAAACAGCCCATCATCATGCACGACTACCTGACCGCAGGTTTCACCGCTAACACCACATTGGCTCGTTGGTGTCGTGATAACGGTATTCTGTTGCACATTCACCGTGCTATGCACGCTGTAATTGACCGTCAGAAAAACCACGGTATCCACTTCCGCGTATTAGCTAAAGCTCTCCGCTTGTCTGGTGGTGATCACATCCACACCGGTACAGTTGTTGGTAAATTAGAAGGTGAACGCGGTATCACCATGGGCTTCGTTGACCTATTACGTGAAAACTACGTTGAGCAAGACAAGTCTCGCGGTATTTACTTTACCCAAGACTGGGCTTCTTTACCTGGTGTAATGGCCGTTGCTTCCGGTGGTATCCACGTATGGCATATGCCCGCGTTGGTTGAGATCTTCGGTGATGACTCCGTATTACAATTCGGTGGTGGTACTCTTGGACACCCATGGGGTAACGCTCCTGGTGCTACAGCTAACCGCGTAGCTCTAGAAGCTTGTATCCAAGCTCGTAACGAAGGACGTAACATGGCTCGTGAAGGTAACGACATTATCCGCGAAGCTGCTAAGTGGTCTCCTGAGTTGGCTGTTGCTTGCGAACTGTGGAAAGAAATTAAGTTCGAGTTTGAAGCAATGGATACCGTCTGATGATTTAAGATTTGGGATTTTGGATTCATAAACAATCCAAAATCTAAAAATCTCAAGGGCTGGATCAAGCATGGATTTAAAGCAAATTGCGAAAGAAACAGCCAAAACTCTCCAAAGTTACCTGACTTATCAGGCACTAAGGACTGTATTGGCACAGCTAGGCGAAACAAATCCACCTTTAGCACATTGGTTGCAAAACTTTTCCGCCGGCAAAATCCAAGACGGAGAAGCTTATATTGAGGAACTGTTTCTGGAAAAGTCAGATTTGGCTTTGCGGATTATGACTGTCAGGGAACACATAGCGGCAGAAGTGACAGAGTTTTTACCAGAAATGGTGATCACTGGTATTCAGCAGGCCAATATGGAACAACGTCGCCAGCATCTCGAACGTATTACGCAATTAAACTTATCAGATACCAGCCCAAAAACACCAAAGACAGATAATATCTGATTCTGATTTAGATAATTTATCTAATTAGTCACTGGATTTTGGATTTACGATTTTGGATTTTGGATTGACCTCACCCTCAAGTTTAGAAGCTCAGAAATTTTACATTTGGGAGTTACAATTTTTCCATCCTCAAGGATGGGGACTTGTACCAATTTTTTGAATCTAAAATCTAAAATCTAAAATCTAAAATCTAAAATTCTCAATCAGTCAACCAAGTCATAAAAAATCTCCCCCACTTATCAAAAGCTATGCAAACTTTACCTAAAGAGCGTCGTTACGAAACCCTTTCTTACCTTCCTCCTCTGTCTGACGCGCAAATTGCCAAGCAAGTTCAGTATATTTTGAACCAAGGCTACATCCCCGCAATTGAATTTAACGAAACTTCTGAACCTACAGAACTTTACTGGACAATGTGGAAGTTACCTTTATTCGGCGCTAAATCTACTCAAGAAGTATTGAGCGAAGTTCAAGGTTGCCGTTCTCAGTATAGCAACTGCTATATCCGTGTTGTTGGTTTTGACAACATTAAGCAGTGTCAAGTTCTTAGCTTCATCGTTCACAAACCCAGCAGATACTAAAATCTGATTTGGTTTAATTAAGCTTATTTATACCCTGGTGGGAGATAGAGTTTTCTATCTCTCTTTTTTAGTTTTTGGTACAGAATAAGCTGTTACGTACCTATGTTCAGTTGAGTATTCTGTCAGTAATTAATAACAATTATGGAGAATTTGCTCGAATTGTCGAAAATTGGGAAGCTTGGTTAAATTGGTTTTCTCTAATTTAATCTATAATTCAAAGTTAGGATAGTTATATAGTAATCCTCAACTATATGTGAGAGTTTAACAAGGCTCAAATGCTTATAAAATAACAATTTTTATCTACGTATTTTCTCAAGATTGGGCTAGGATTGCTATATGTGCCTTATTTACTAGCCATCTACCGCAACAGTTCTGTTAAAAAACGTCCTCCCCAAAACTCACAATTATGACACAGCTAAAAAATAGTCAAAATGAATCCTTTCCAGTAGAAGAGTTCTTCAACAAGCAATGGAAAATTTATCAAAAGGTACTCAATAATAATTACATGGGTCATAATGAAATTTATGGAATATTACATAAATTTCTTCTTAGCAACTTTCAAAAACCCTTTAAAATGCTTGATTTAGGATGTGGTGATGCCAGTTTCACTAGTCTGGTATTATCAAATACTAATATTACCTCCTATCATGGTGTAGACTTATCCATAGCTGCATTAGAAATTGCCAACGAGAATTTAAAAACGATTAATTGTGACATAACTTTAAATCAGGGAGATTTCTCAGAAGTAGTGCCTGCTTTGGCATCAGATCAAGAGCATAGATTTGATGTAATTTTCATCTCTTTTGCGCTGCACCATCTTCAGCTTCAGCAAAAGGAGCATTTTATTAACCAGCTACAACAGCTATTGATTCCGGGCGGTGTTTTGATATTAATTGATATTATTCGCCAAGAAACAGAAGACCGAGATAGTTACATTCTCCGCTATTTAGATAATGTGCAAAAATACTGGTCTTTACTCACCCCAGAAGAGTATTCAATGGTCCAGGAGCATATTTCCACCAGCGATTTTCCCGAAACTCAACAAACTATCCAAGAAATCTGTCAAAAATCGGGTTTTAATCAGTTTAAATGCCTCTACCGTGACCAGTTAAACACTACACAATTATTATGCTTTTCTCAGGAATTGTCATCATCTTAAATAATAGGGCTTGCTGAAAAAGTTGTCTGTGAGGGCAGGTAACAGGTTTTGGGCAACTTTACTTTTCGTTACTTATGTCGGTTTTTTTCCGTTCACCTAATTAAGTAAAAAATTAAATAAGTAAACAATTCAACAATTAAAAAATTAAACGTTATGAACGTGACAATTACTGGAACTATTGAACGTCGAAATATTGGTCTTGGTGTCTGGGCTTTTGTCACAGAAGATGGTGTCACTTACCAAATCCCCAAAAGTGCTGATAAAAACCTACTCAAATCAGGACAAAAAGCCAAAGTCACAGGACAGGTAAGAAATGATCTGATGACAACCGCAATGATTGGTCCTGTTTTAGAAGTTCATTCTTTTCAGGTCATAATATAATCTGTTAATTTTGGCGTTGCTGATTTGAGGTATGAAAATGATTTTTGATCATTTCAAAACCCTTGTAGAGACGTTCCATGGAACGTCTCTATACCTAAATACCTGGTTTCAGCAACGCCTTAATTTTCTTGTGAAAAGTGGGACAGGAATTAGCCTTCGCAATAATCAGGTTTTTGGGAAGATTGTGCGTAATTTATCTGAAAATCAAAATTTCAATTCTTTAGTTTATATAAAATCAGTTTTAAGTTATCAATTTTCCTTTCTAAGATAGAAGCAACGACCAAAAATCGCCATAGATAAACACGACCTCATAGCAGCAATTAATATGACTCAAGTATCAGAATCTTTGGATTTGTCCACAGATAAAGCTCTAGATCGTGATTGTACAACATTATCCCGCCACGTTCTCCAACAATTACATAGTTTTGGACCCGATGCCCAGGATTTAAGTGCGCTGATGAATCGCATCGCTTTAGCGGGTAAATTAGTGGCTCGTCGTTTGAGTCGGGCTGGTTTAATGGAAGGGGTGCTAGGATTTACTGGAGAAGTCAACGTCCAGGGAGAATCTGTAAAAAAGATGGATGTTTACGCGAATGAAGTATTTATCTCTGTTTTCAAGCAAAGCGGCTTAGTTTGTCGTCTGGCTTCCGAGGAGATGGAAAAACCCTACTATATCCCGGAAAATTGCCCTATTGGTCGTTATACGCTACTTTATGACCCCATTGACGGCTCATCAAACACAGATAATAATCTCAGTTTAGGTTCTATCTTTGCCATTCGTCAACAGGAAGGAGCAGATATTGATGGTGAAGCTAAGGATTTGCTTACAAATGGCCGTAGACAATTAGCAGCGGGATATATTCTATATGGACCTAGCACTATGCTAGTGTATACCATAGGTACGGGAGTGCATTCCTTTATTCTTGATCCTAGTTTAGGTGAATTTATTCTCTGTGAAGAGAATATTAAAATGCCCAATCATGCCGCGACCTATAGTGTTAATGATGGTAACTTCTGGCAATGGGATGAACCCTTTAGAGAATATATTCGTTATGTTCATCGTACAGAAGGATATAGTTCCCGTTACAGTGGGGCAATGGTGAGCGATATTCACAGAATATTATTACAGGGTGGAGTATTTCTGTACCCAGGAACATTACAAAAACCAGAAGGTAAATTACGTCTGTTGTATGAAACTGCCCCCTTAGCGTTTTTAATTGAACAAGCTGGGGGTAAAGCGACCACAGGAAAAATGGATATTTTAGATGTAGTTCCTAGCAAACTGCATCAAAGGACACCTTTAATCATTGGTAGTAAAGAGGATGTAGAAAAAGTGATGTCTTTTATGCCAACAAGTCATTAAAGTTACAGGATTTATCCGTATTCCCAAGTCCAGATATTAATGATAAAACTCTTGTGTTGCGGGCATCTTGCCCGCATAAGGTGTACCTCACTCCAGCTAAAAGTGCTGTAAATTAAGAAAATTATCGGTTGGGTAGAAAGAAGTGAAACCCAACATTCCCGCGAGTTGGGTTTTCTCAACCCATGAAGCCCTAACCAATAGAAGTCCGGGACGGAAATCAAGAGTTTAAAACCCACACAGATAGATTATTTTTGTAGCACTTTTGCTTGAAAACGGCTGTAACTTAAATTCTGAACCTTACATTATACCTGCGATCTTTGAAAATCTAAAATCCAAAATCTAAAATCCTATGGTGTCTGCGTCCTTTCTGTGTCACTCATGAACTCTTTAAAAGGTCAAGTCAAGCTATTCTCACCTATAGAGGAGATTGGGGAATTTAGGAACTTGCCCTTTACCTCTTGCAAAATCTAAAATCTAAAATCTAAAATCTAAAATCCTATGGTCAGTTTGCTAGAAAATCCATTGCGCGTTGGTCTACAGCAGCAAGGGATGCCCGAACCACAAATTATCGTCATCTTTGGTGCTTCTGGAGATCTAACCTGGCGTAAGTTAGTACCAGCGCTGTACAAATTGCGGAGAGAAAGACGTATTCCCGCAGAAACCACCATTGTGGGTGTAGCGCGTCGGGAATGGAGTCATGAATACTTCCGCGAGCAAATGCAAAAAGGCATGGCAGAAGCTCACGCTAATGTGGAATTAGGTGAACTTTGGCAGGACTTTTCCCAAGGTTTATTTTACTGTCCTGGGAATATAGATGACCCCGCAGGATACCAAAAACTGAAAACCCTATTAGCTGAACTAGACGAGAAACGGGGAACAAGGGGAAACCGGATGTTTTACCTCTCTGTTGCCCCTAATTTCTTCCCTGAAGCCATTAAACAGCTAGGGTTAGCGGGAATGCTAGAAGACCCCGACAAACAGCGTTTAGTCATTGAAAAACCCTTTGGTCGTGATTTAGCCTCCGCTCAAAACCTCAACCAAGTAGTACAAAAGGTTTGTAAAGAAAACCAAGTTTATCGTCTTGACCACTACTTAGGGAAAGAAACGGTGCAAAACTTGCTGGTTTTCCGCTTTGCTAATGCCATTTTTGAACCTTTGTGGAATCGGCAATTTGTAGATCATGTACAAATTACTGTCGCCGAAACCGTGGGAGTAGAAGACCGGGCAGGTTATTATGAAACTGCCGGCGCGTTGCGGGATATGCTGCAAAATCACCTCATGCAGCTTTACTGTTTAACCGCTATGGAAGCGCCTAACTCCATGGATGCTGATAGTATCCGCACGGAAAAAGTTAAAGTGTTACAAGCGACTCGTTTAGCTGATGTTAATAATTTGTCCAAATCAGCAATTCGTGGACAATACAGCGCGGGTTGGATGAAAGGTCAACAGGTGGCAGGGTATCGAACTGAACCAGGTGTTAATCCTGAATCTACTACCCCTACTTACGTGGCCATGAAGTTTATGGTGGATAACTGGCGTTGGCAAGGTGTTCCTTTTTACCTAAGAACTGGTAAGCGGATGCCGAAAAAGGTCAGTGAAATTGCGATTCATTTCCGCGAAGTTCCTTCGAGAATGTTCCCCTCTGCGGCTCAACAAGCAAACGCCAACGTTTTGGCCATGCGAATACAACCCAATGAAGGTATTTCCCTCCGATTTGATGTGAAAATGCCCGGTGGCGATTTCCGTACCCGGTCTGTAGATATGGATTTTAGTTACGGTTCTTTAGGTATTTCCGCTACTTCCGATGCCTATGATCGTCTCTTCCTTGATTGTATGATGGGCGACCAAACTTTGTTTACACGGGCGGACGAAGTAGAAGCGGCTTGGCAAGTAGTTACACCTGCCTTGTCTGTATGGGATTTACCAGGTAATCCCGCGAATATTCCCCAGTATGAAGCCGGTACTTGGGAACCAGCAGAAGCAGAATTATTAATTAATCAAGACGGCCGCCGCTGGCGCAGACTTTAATTAGTCGTTGGTCAGTGGTCAGTGGTCAGTAGTAAAACAATGGATAACGAACAACTGACAACGAACAACTGACAACGGACAACGGACAACGAACAACTAACACTATTAACTATGGTTTCTCAAGCACCTACGATTTTTTCTTTGCAAGCGCCCAAGGATGTTTCCCTCACGGAAATTGAGGTGGAACTGAATCAAGTTTGGCAAAGTTACGGTATTCAAGGAGAAGACGGTGGTTTACCCGCTGCTACCCGGGCCACAACATTTACTTTAGTAGTTTACGAACCGGAAGAAACTCAGTATTTGTTAACCGCCACCGGCTTTTATCGGGGTCCAGTTGATGGTATTCTCGGACCCCAAACAAAAACAGCTTTACAGGAAGTCCAGAAAAAGCACCATCTTCCTGAAACCGGTACTGCTACACCGGAAACTCTGACGGCTTTACGGGCTGAATATTTCCAAAGGCAGCGCACTGGACCGAATGGAGATAATCATGGTGCTGCCATGGGGTATACTTTCAGTCCTACCAGTCCCACGATTGCTGATGAAATTGCTACCCGTAACCCTTGCCGAATTATTGCTTTATGTCCCATTGCCGGCGATGATGAAGGGGTAAAAGCCCAAGTTTCTGCTTATTGTCCCATTCAAAAGCAATCTTCTAGCACTCTTATCTGTTGTGAGTACATTACCCTTACTGGTACTGTTGCGGCTTTAGAACGCATTGGGGGCATGATTCCCGCTTTGTTAATTGGTGGTTTACCTAAGTTCCTCTGGTGGAAAGCTACACCTGATGCTGCTAATACTTTGTTTAAACGTTTAGCGTCTGTTTGCAATAATGTCATTGTTGACTCTTGCAACTTTAATACACCTGAAGATGATTTACTCAGCTTGAAACAATTAGTAGAAGCAGGTGTACCTCTGGCTGATTTGAATTGGCGACGTTTATCAGCATGGCAAGAATTAGCAGCAGAAGCTTATGACGCTCCTAACCGTCGTGCAGCCCTCAAGGAAATTGATCGTGTTCATATTGACTATGAAAAAGGTAATGCTGCTCAAGCATTATTATACCTGGGTTGGTTAGCTAGTCGCTTGGAATGGCGACCAGTTTCCTATAGGGAGGAAAAGGGTGATTATGATATCACATACATTAATTTCCTCTCTCCAGACCAAAGACACATAGAAGCCGAGTTAGCAGGGGTTCCCATTGCTGATATTGGGGAAATTGTCGGTGATTTAATTGGTTTACGCTTGAGTTCTACTAATCCTCAAGCCAATTGTGGCACCGTAATTTGTTCAGAAACGGGCGGTTGTATGCGAATGGAAACCCATGGAGGCGCTCAGTCTGCTGGGTTGTTTCAACAGGTAAGTTCTCTTTCTGAACAAAAGGCAGAAGCTTTATTAAGTGAACAGGTACAACGCTGGGGACGGGAAGCTTTATTCGAGGAAAGTCTGACTCTCATTGGTAACACCATTAAATTAGGGAAATAGCTAATGGGTCATGGGTAATGGGTAATACCATTACCCACCCCACTAAGGTAAATTTCCCTGTTCCCTGTTCCCTGTTCCCTGTTCCCTGTTCCCTTGTCACAACGACAATTTTTAACGCCAACCTACTTACTTATTTTGATTATTTGCAGGTGACAACTGTTGTAATCTCAATTCTGCTTCGGAAATTTGTTTTTGCACTAATTGCAGTTGTCCTTCAGCAATCTTTTTTTGTGTTTCTAATAACTCTGTTTCTTTAACAATCTTTTGCATTCTGATTTTATGTGAATCAGTTCTACCGGGCTGAAAAATCAATCCTAGATACACTGTTACATTATTAGAATCAAGAGTATTTACACCCGCAGAAACATTAAACCCAAAATCATTTTCTGTATTCACTGGAGTATTAATAGAATGATTCAGCGGGTATATATTGGGAAAGTTAAATACATTAAGATTGCTATTTTGATTAGGAGTCTGAAAAACATTATTGAAATCCCCTGTCACTTGAGAACTACTATTAGTGCTTTGGGGAGCAGACTGAGAAAAAGCAGGTTCATTTACCAGCAATTCTGATATTAGCAGATAACTAATGCTAGTAGTAAATAAAAAGATTTTTTTTGTGAACATAATTTGTTTTTTACCCCTGATATTGAAGACAAAATTCCAATTTAATGGATCAAGTATTACCCTTGAAAAACTGAAACTATGTAACCATGGATTATTCTAATTCAGAATCATGATCAATTCTTTATTTTCATTATCCAAAAATTTGTTGTTTTAAGGTACATAAATAACTAAAATATGCTGGATATCACCACTACCCCCACTTTCTTGAGAAATCTGTGTATTTGTTCCTATTAATTCTACTCGCAAAGTAGATTCAATAGACTTGTCAACAGCACTAATTTCTATAATATTTTTACCTTTTTTTAAAAGCTTCAAAAGAGAAATTTCTGTACTATTACCTTCTATTTTTTTAATATTCTTGCCATTTACTTTGATATTTCCAGCGAAATTATTCGCAGTATTAATTTTTAAAAGCAGGTTTTCCTTGAGATCATCCTCATTTAAATTAATAGTCGTTTCTTGTTTGCTATCCTTGAGATAATGAGAATTAGCAAAAACTAAATTAGGCATAAAAACAGGCATACTGAGAATTAAAATAGTGGCACAAAATGTCATGTTAACTATTTGCTTAATATTCATTTTTCCTTTGTCCTATTGTTTGGTAATTAAAATATTTATTTTTTAAACATTGAATTTTTTAGGAAGAGTTTAGTAATACTAAACCCTTCGATAAAAATCACAAAAAACGAAAAATTCCTAATTTCTAGCGATTAAAATTCTTAGGTGTTCTGACATTTATAGGTACAACTACACTATTGTTAATAGTTGGTCCATTAACACCTGTAGGATTACCTCTACCACCTCGCATTTGCTGATTTACATTTTGTTGTTGTTCAGCTTGTCCTCGACCGCCAATATTCACTTGTGTTGCACTAGAAGAATTGACATTTCCCGTACAAGGTCCTGTACTTCCCATTTCGATATTAGAACCTTGTTTTGCTGGACGTTCAGAAATATTTACTTGCACACCAACATGAGAATTTACACATTGAGCAAAGGCCGATTCTGTAAACACTGGTGTCAATGTCAGAGCCAATAAGGCCGATATACGACCTAAAGACAAAAAATTATACTGCATTTATATTCTCCTAAGTACAATTAATTACAAGACAATTAATTACAAGAAACGGATACAGTATTTGTTTGAGTTCTTTGCTGGTTAGAACCTCTAGTTTTTGTAGTTTGGTGGCTCACAACTTCATTGTTAGACTCAGTACAATTCCGTTTCAATTTGTTGATATTTCTACTTCTAATTGCAGAATCCACATTTCTCCGGTTACGGGATATATCGGGTTCATAATTCCTCTGGCTACGGTATATATCAGGTTCAGAATTTAATTGCATTTCCCCGGTATTTACCGTAGTATTTCCTCGATAGTCTCTGTTAATTTTGATTTTTCCCACTTGCAGATTCATTTCACCTGCTTGAGCTACCATAGGGAAAATCAAACCCAATGTAATTAATAAAAGTTTAAGTTGGCGAAATTGCACGATTGATATACCTAAACTAAATTTACAGAGAAAAAGTAGAGATAAAGCCAATAATTAATTGTATTACCCCTACATTCAATCTACCAATAAGCAGTAATTACCAACCTAACGATATTGATATTCCCGTCTCCGTTCACCTTGAGTGCGGGTTTCTCTGTACTCTTGATTTGACTTCTGTTCAGTTACGTTACCTTCACCAAGAACATCAGAACTTTGACGAGCATCTTGGATATTTGCAGAGTCTCCAGAGTTACGTCTGTTAACTCTTTGGTTTACTTGTCCCCTTTGGTTGACTTTTTGATTAGTGTAGTTACCACTACCTGTAATCACAGAATTTTGGTCGGATGTTTGGACGTTACCAATATCACCAGCATTAGCAGGAACAGCAGCAGTGGCAATAGCGCTAACAGTTAGTAAAGCCAAGATAAACTTATTCATGATTAATCTTATGAGTTTGACACTGTAAGTTTGACTTAATCTAGCCAGATTTCTTTTCCTCGTGAGAATAAAAGCCCAAAGACTCCCCACCCGTCTTTTATTCTCTGTTTTCTATGCCTAAGTCCATGTACTGAATATACAACTTCTGCAACGGTGAGTCAACTGTTTGTTACAAAAACTTACACTAATTTTCTGAAAATTACTAAGCTGTACTCTATTTAATTTGTATGATTCTAGCGGGCAAGATGCCCGCACCACAACATCTAGCCAGATTCAAATTATCAAATTTAGATGTGTAACAGCTTATCAAATTCTGCCATGATAATATTGGTAAGGCTTTACAGTAATTTTACGGTTTCTTTAGTTAGAAGCATGATCTATATAATGTAGATACGGAAAACAATTATTCCACATTATTTAGTTACGGTTGGGGTTT
>LJOT01000119.1 GCA_001672075.1 Anabaena sp. CRKS33 | reverse complement strand
TCTAGATTTGGCTGCTGCTGATGTTGCTCCTGTTGCTTTAAGCGCTCCTGCAATCAACGGTTAATAACTAGAGTCTAGTTAAATAAAAAACGCTCTCCGCAAGGGGGGCGTTTTTTTGTGTTCACTTTTCACATTCGCGTTTAGTTACATAATGACGATAGCGAAACATGAGTTCTAACTGTGTTTGTACTAACCAACCACTCATAAATTCCACTCCATTACCCCCAGGCATGGCATAGGTGATATGATCAGTTAATCTAGTTTTGCCGTTTTCTTCGGTAAATTCGTGACGATGTATCCAGGACTCAAAGGGTCCAGATATTTGTTTATCGGTAAACAGACGATATTTTTCATAGTCTGTGTGACGTGCTAACCAAGTTAAGGGTAAAATGCCCAGAAAAAGACGAAATTCTGTAATTGCACCGGCTTCTAGTCCTCCCTCACGTCTGACTACTTGTACAGGTTGCCAAGGTGGGGTGAGTAATTGTATTATGTCTGGCCTTTCATGAAATTTCCAAACTACTTCTACTGGTGCGTTAATGATTGAGGAATGTTTAAAGTGCAACATGAACAAAAACCTAAAATTTAGCCTGTAGCCTAAACTGCTGAAAATAACGAAAATAGATGGTTATTGTGGCTCTAAATTCATTAAAATAAGTATAGTCAGAGAATGATCAGAATATCTTATGCTGCGATCGCTAATTGTCAAGTGAAAAAATCTTTGATAAATTTTTTTGATAAATTTTTTTAATTTCCTGAACTAAATATCCATTTTTTATGTGATAATAGAACTTGAGAAGTAATTCGGTAGACCACGTTTGTTTTTAGTATTGATAGGCTTTATTCCCTTTGGTATTTACAGACTTTTCTCCGAAATCTAAATCTCTACACTATTATGATTTTGGAGAAAGTCTATGTCGATTTATGTGGGTAACCTGTCTTATGAAGTTACCGATGCTGCTTTGAGCGAAGTTTTTGCAGAATATGGCACTGTAAAGCGCGTCCAAATACCTACCGACCGGGAAACAGGTAAGGTTCGTGGTTTCGCTTTTGTAGAAATGGGTACAGACGCAGAAGAAGCAGCAGCCATTGAAGCTCTTGATGGTGCTGAATGGATGGGACGTAGTTTGAAAGTAAACAAGGCTAAACCCAAAGAAGATCGTGGTTCTTTTGGTGGTGGTGGTCGTGGAAACTATGGTGGTGGTGGTCGTAATCGCTACTAGTATCTATAGAGTTGAGTGAGAAAAATATCCCCCTCTAGGATAATTAAGTTTAACATCAGCTCAGGTATTTTTCCTGAGCTTTTTTCATGGAAAATTTTACAATTAGCTATTTTGAAACCATTTTATCAAATAGGATACAGAAATAATTTCCCTATTTGGCTCAACATTGCCGTTAAATGCTATAAAAAGGGGTATTTTGGCACATTGGCAGAAGTTATTAACAAAAGTCATTATAATAATGGGTAGTATTTGCTGTGCATTATTAGTCACAAAATATTTTGGAAACATCATTTTGTAAGCTGACTAGCTATGAAAAACTGTCAAGACTAAGTTTCAAAAATTGGTATATTTGGTAAAAAATCCAGAGATTGATTTAGATTTTACAATTATTTTAACCTAAGATATTCGGAAAAATTTGAGATTAAATATTGATAAAAATACCTATGGGAAAATAAAGCCTAGAAATCAAGAATGTGAGGAGGATTAATATTATTATTATTTAATAATATTCAAATATAAATACTTGTACTGGTATGAAATTTTTTTCTAAAAATGCTAATAAAATTGACAGAATTATCAGCGATAGTTTAGTAATAATATAAATAATCTAGATATAAAGGATAATATTGCCAATATTTATTAATATCGGGTAATTAGCTGAATAAAATTATTTACCAATCTGATCATTTAGATTTCATTTCATCAAAAAGCTAAAATACTCCAGAATTAAGTGAGCAATTTAGTAAATGATTTACTCCAAGTATCATAGCGATTTATAGTAAATTATGAAATGGCAGTTATTGACACATAAACAGCGACAGATAAACCAAGCATTTACTATAGCAATGCTTACCATTGTTAGTGGGATAATTTGCATTTCTTGTAGTAATAATCAAGATATTTTAGTGACAGAAAGATCAGCAACTACCCCAAATCCAAAGATAGGAAAAACATCCAAATATGGGCAATTTTATATACAGGGACAAACTCAACACCTTAAAGGTAATTATCAAGCGGCCATTGCTGCCTATAGTGAATCAATTAGTCTTAATCCTAAATATGCACCAGCATTTAAAGGTCGGGGATTGGTTTATTTTGATACTGGTAATAAAGAGGGAGCGATCGCAGATTATAATCAGGTATTACGTTTAAATGCTAATGATGCCGAAACTTACAATAATCGTGGTAACGCTTTTTCATCTATTGGGGATTATAGAAGAGCGATCGCAGATTATAATCAAGCTATTAGCATCAAGCCTAAATCCGCCGAATTTTACAACAATCGAGGTAATGCTCGTGCAAACCAAGGTGATAAAAACGGGGCTTTAGAGGACTATACTCAAGCAATTCGCATCAATCAGGAATATGCTGTAGCTTATAACAATCGTGGCAATGCTTACGCATCTAGAGGAGAACAGCAAAAAGCAATATCTGATTATAATGAAGCAATTCGTATTAATCCTAATCTTGGTTCTGCTTTTAATAATCGAGGTAACGCCTATGCCGCAATTGGAGATAAAAGGGGGGCATTAAAAGACCTACAACGGGCAGCAGCTATCTTTGATAAAGAAGGAAATAAAGATTTATATCAACAAGCAATGAAGAACATTGAAGAATTGGGACGATAATTAAGATTTCAGGACTTAGGTAAAACAGCACAAAATTAGAGATAATTCATATTTTTCTTGCATAAATAAACAGATACCCGACTTATTTAAAGAGTCGGGTGTCTAAAAATTTAGACGCTTCAAGCAAAGCGAATTTTCAGATAATCATCTTCCATTTTTGCCCCTGCTGGTTGCAGTGCGGCCAAAGCTTGAGGTAATACCAAATTACGGCGATGATTACCAATAGTGATGTTTAATTCATCTCCAGTTTTTTTCAGTTGAATTTGACTTTTAGGAATGTTAGGTAAATACAGTTCTAAACTGTATTGGTTTTTGTCTTGGACGACTTTGATTGTAGTTTCTTGATAATAAACTTGAGTTGGATCTTCATCTTTGTAGAGGGTTTCTTTTAACCTTTCCAAAGCTGGTAAACCACACAATTCTTCAGAGTATAGAGGTACTTCTTTGACTGGAAGAGGTAAGAAATTATCATGAATTTCTTGACGGTATTGTTCTTGATTTTCCTTCCACCGTTGGAAAAAAGGATCTGTTACTTCTTGGGGAATAATTCGGTTAGCAATCACTAAATCTGTGGCTACATTATACAAACTTAGATAGGCGTGAGCGCGAAGAGATTCTTTAATTACCATTTTTTCAGGATTCGTCACTAGACGCACAGAGGTTTGAGTATTATCAGTTAAAACTTTTTCCAAAGCTTCAATTTGCTCATAAAATTCATAGGGTGCGTCCATTACCTCCTTATCGGGTAAAGAAAAACCAACAATGGGTCTAAAAATAGGTTCTACAAGTGGTCTGAGGGCAACGGAAATATTTTGGAAGGGTTTGTAAAAACGACGCATATACCAACCACCAACTTCCGGCAAACTTAACAGTCGTAATGCTGTACCAGTGGGGGCGGAGTCAATAATTAAAACATCATATTCTCCTTCATCATAATGACGTTTCATTCTCACCAAACCGAAAATTTCATCCATGCCCGGTAAAATCGCCAATTCTTCTGCTTGTATGCCGTCTAAACCCCTGGCTTGTAAAACTTGGGTGATATAGCGTTTCACAGCCCCCCAATTACCTTCTAATTCTTGCAGTGCGTCTAATTCCGCACCCCACAAATTAGGACGCACGAGACGGGCATCATGTCCTAATTCTATATCAAAGCTGTCGGCCAAGGAGTGGGCAGGGTCTGTACTTAAAACCAATGTCCGATAGCCCAGTTCTGCACAACGGAGTCCAGTGGCTGCGGCCACGGAGGTTTTACCCACGCCACCTTTCCCTGTCATTAAAATTACTCGCATCAATGATTCCTTACTGCCTGAACTTTATTTACATTTATTTACATTATGATGGTTTTTTCAAAGAAATGAAATGCTGCTTAATTACATCTAAACGAGAGCAGTACCAATAGTCAATATGAGAAACAATTAAACCGTCAGCATTCAAACGTAATTCACTCCAGCCAGAAACGGAAATATAAGGCTGCCAAGGTAGGGGAGAATTCCAACTCATAGTCCATTCAGTTTTAATAATTTCTGCCTGAGATTGGATGTTATGTAAATCCAGTTTAAGATTGAGGAAAAAAGTCTGAATGAATTTAATCATCCATTTATAAAGTTCCAGTCCTCGAAACTTAAAAACAGCATCTTGAAAATAAACATCTTGGGCATAAATGCTGTAAGTTTGATTGACAGGAAATCTTTGATAATCAGCTTTGAGGGTTTCTATAATATCCATAAATTGATGTTGTGCTGGTGTTGATAATAGAAAATGGTATATTAAGTAGGTTGGCGTTAAAAATTGTCGTTATGACAAGGGAACAGGGGACAGGGAACAGGTTTTGGGCAACTTTACTTTTCGTTACTTATGTCGGTTTTTTCCGTTCACCTACTTACTTATTACTTGTTTATGAAATTACCGATTACAGACTGTAGTTTGACTCTAGCATAATCTCTTTCTTCCACAGGTAAACGGGATAAAGCAAATTCAAAATCGTCCAGTTTCTCGGTGATGGCATTAACCAGTTCTTTTTGACCTTCTGCGATACTAAATCCAGATTTTTCTAAATCAATTTTTCCATTCCCTAAGGTTAAACTATTTTGGTTATGTTGTTCTAAAGTTTTTAACTCATTTTCTGCTTCAGGGCTGATCATTTCTGATTTAGTGATGTCTATGATCTCTTCAGTTGTATACTCTAAATCAGCTTGTGCTGCTTTTAATAACTGCGCTGCTTCTTTAATCTTTCTATATGCCACTTGTTGCATGATTTTTTTCTGCTCTAAAAGCAAAGATAATTCTTTTTGAGAATCGAATAAAGCTTGTTGCTGCTCTTCGATTTTAGCTACTTGGTTTTTGATTTGAGTTTGGATTTGTGCAAGGGTCATGATCTGGATTTTAGAAATGATGTTTAAAAAAATTTTGAGAAGTCAAATTCTCTTCTCAACCTTGGTAAATTATTGACAGTCAAAGCCTCAATAATTGCTAATAATAGACTTGTGTGATCTGCTTTTTTAATTCTTAATTGTTAATTGACGGCGTTAGTAAGAAATAGAAGGAAATAGAAGTTCTGAATAGATATTCTATTTCCTTGTGACTTCAATTACATTTCCTGCCAAAGACCTTCTAATTGTCGTCTCCAAGCCGCTAAAACCTCCTTTCGTCCTTGGGGATTTTGGTCAATATCTCCTAATAATCCTTCTGCATAAAAACGGTCTAGATTTTGCATAGTAGCTTCTAGAGATTGTCCCTGTTGTTTCGCTGTTTTAATAATTTCACGGATACGAATTTCCACCAAATTATTGAAAACATCATTAACACCAGTTTGATATAATGATATCAGACGAGCGATCGCATTAGTAAAATCTGCATTACTCAAAGTGCCACTATTATGCTGGAACACCCCCCATACTACCCCATCATAAATGGCGTAGCGTGTTTCTTGAGTATCATCAAAATTAGCCTCTAGAAACTGGGTGAGAAATGCTGTAGCCTCTTGTAAAGGCATAATTGGCAGTAATACCCGCAACCAAGTGTGATCTTCTGAAAGTAGCACCAATAATCGAAAATCAGTAGTTTCTACTTGCCAAGAACCAGGGGCTATAGATTTTACAACTTCAACGCTAAATAACTCCGTTAATGTACCCGCTATTTCTTCTGGTGTCATAATTATTTGTCAACTTTAGATCTAGGTTAACGCTTTTTGGGTAGATGAATGATATTTTTTATCGAACCACTCCAGGCACAGAGGACACAGAGGTGGAGTGGCAGGGGATTTTTAGGTTATCTAAATATCCCTCCCCATTTCTAAAATCCTAGTTGCCACTGATTCCATGATAGGATTTACTGATAAACGATTACCTTTTTTGACTACTAATAATTCATCATCTTTAAATTTTGTTTTGAGTGTTGATAGTGAAAGAGGATGATTAAAAACTCCTACAAATTCAACTTTCACAGTTTGCCAACGGGGACATTCAGGACTTGATTTAGCATCATAATATTTACTGTTAACATCAAATTGTGTTGGGTCATTAATATCTGTTTCAACTATCCGCATTAAGCCAAAAATTCCCGGAGGTTCAGCATTAGAATGATAGAAAAATGCTAAATCTCCTATTTGCATTTGTCTCAAAAAATTACGGGCTTGATAATTACGCACACCGTCCCAAATAGTCTCACCTTCTTGTTGCAAATCAGTAATACTATAAACCGTTGGTTCTGACTTCATTAACCAATAATTAATTGTATTCATCTAATAATAATTAACTCAATATAACCAAAAAATATGACCAAAAATTCTTTTTCCACCTCTTTTCTCCGTGTCCTCTGTGCCTCTGTGGTTAGATAAAATACAACCTCAGAGACAAAAAGAGCGGCGACTAACTCGCGGCCAAATTGCCCCAAGCAATGTAAGGTAATTTGGCCGCCGTTGCTTTTACCTGTTGAGCATTTGCTACCAACTGTCCGCAAGCGTCCCATGTTCCACTAATAAAGGCGCTTCTTGTGCCTTCACTCATGACAACCGAGGCAGTAAAATCACCAATTTCCACTTGCAATTTTGCCAAATTTATGGTAACGACTGCTTGAGGATTGGCCATAACTAATTCTTGTAGTTGTTTAACTACCTCTGCTTCAGCCGTTACGCATGGTATCCCCATGGCTACGCAATTACCGAAGAATATCTCTGCGAAGCTTTCACCAATAAGGGCTTTAATTCCCCATTTGGCCAGGGCTTGGGGTGCGTGTTCCCTTGACGAACCACAGCCAAAGTTGCGGTTAACTATGAGGATATTTGCCCCTTGGTATTGGATTTGGTCAAATGGGTGTTCACCGTTTAAGGCTTTTCTATCGTCTACAAATACCCCCTCTCTGAGGTCGTCAAAGGTGATGGCTTTTAAGTAGCGGGCGGGTATAATTCGGTCGGTATCTATGTCGTTACCAAGTAGGGGAACGGCTTGACTGGATATTTGTTTTACTTCACTTACCATAATTAATTAACCACGAAGGCACGAAGGACACGAAGGAATATCTGGGACTCAATTCTGGTTTGGGCGGGCAGGATGCCCAGCCCACAAGATTTTTATTTTATAATAAAGCCCGTACGTCGGCAATTTCCCCTTTTATGGCGGCGGTGGCTACCATAGCGGGACTCATGAGTAGGGTACGACCGGAGGATGATCCTTGTCTTCCTTTGAAGTTGCGGTTGGAGGAGGAGGCGCTGATTTGTCTTCCTTGGAGTTTGTCGGGGTTCATGGCTAAACACATGGAACACCCTGGTTCTCTCCATTCAAAACCGGCTTTAACAAAGATTTTATCTAGTCCTTCGGCTTCGGCTTCTTTTTTGACTCGTTCTGAACCGGGGACAACAAAGGCTTTGACTCCCGCTGCAACTTGCCGACCTTGGGCGATTTTGGCGGCTTCTCTTAGGTCGCTTATACGTCCGTTGGTACAGCTACCTATGAAGCAAACATCTATTTTTGTTCCTTGGATGGGTTGTCCGGGATATAGATCCATGTAAGAATATGCTTCTTCAGCTATGAGGCGGTCTTCTTCTAGCAGTTGTGCGGCTGTGGGAATTTTTTCATCTACGCCAATTCCTTGACCGGGTGTAATTCCCCATGTGACTGTGGGGGGGATAGCTTCGGCATTAAATACTACGATATCGTCATATTCAGCATCAGGATTACTACTTAGGGATTGCCACCAATTTAGGGCTTTTTCCCAGTCTGCACCTTTAGGGGCAAAGTCTCTATTTTGTAAATAATCATAAGTAATTTCATCGGGGTTGACGTATCCGCATCGCGCCCCACCCTCGATGGCCATGTTACAAACGGTCATCCTTTCTTCCATGTTCATTTGGGCAAAGGTTGTACCAGCAAATTCATAAGCGTAGCCTACACCCCCTTTAACCCCTAGTGTACGGATAATATGTAATATTACGTCTTTGGCGTAAACTCCGGGTTTTAAGTTACCGTTAACTTCGATTTTGCGGACTTTTAATTTTGATAGTGATAGGGTTTGGGAGGCTAAAACGTCTCTAACTTGGCTTGTACCGATACCAAAGGCGATCGCTCCAAACGCGCCATGACTTGACGTATGACTATCACCGCAAGCGATGGTCATTCCCGGTTGAGTTAGTCCCAATTCGGGAGCAATGACATGAACTATACCTTGATTCCCTGAACCAATATTGTAAAATTTTATGTTATGTTCTTGACAATTCTTTTCTAATGCTTGGATCATTTCCTCGGCCATGTTATCCACGAAGGGACGGGCTTGGTTTTCGGTGGGAACAATATGATCTACTGTGGCTATGGTCCGCTGCGGAAATAATACTTTTAAATCCCTTCCTTTCAGCATGGAAAAGGCTTGGGGACTGGTAACTTCATGAATAAGATGTAGTCCAATAAATAGTTGTGTTAATCCTGATGGTAGTGTACCAACAGTATGTAAGTCCCAAACTTTGTCAAATAGAGTACCCTTGCTCATAGATCAATTTATATTAAAGGAGTCGAATTTTTGATTGTATCAGAAAATAGACTGCTTCAAGATCCTATAAAATTAGATAATTTTTCAGACCTTAGAGCGCGTTTACAAGCTTTACAATATATATGGGTAAACGCTATGATGTTTAATCAAATAGGCATTCTTGGAGGTGCTGTTTTCCAGATTAAATCAATTTCTTCTGCTGTGAGTTGATAAGCTTGATTAATTAAATCAGAAAGACGCTGTTCTAATTTTACAGCTTCGTTTTTGCGGCTGTTAATTGCGGGAACATAATCATTATGTGCTTGACGTAAAGCTGTAAATGCTGGTATACTTAATGGATCTGAAGATTTTTTGGCGTTTTTTTGTTTGGGTATTCTTTTTCTCACTTCCTCTACAAATTCTGGAAATTCCAAAGTAGCAAAATCTTCTAATTTATTGCCCAGTTTCTCAATTTTGTATTCTATTTGCAACCAGTCGAGAACATCTTGATAAACTTGTCCGTTGAGTTTGGTAATTTCAATTAACCGCGTGACAATTGCTTCTACTTCTGCGCGAGTTTCTTCTGTGGGTTGGGCAATAGGTAGGGTTTCCATTAAATAACCCATTGGACTAATAGCGTCAGAAAGCATTTTTGTAAAAACACGCTGACTATACCACCAAATAAGAGGTGAATTAAGTAACCCTAAAATAAATAAATCTTGAGTGGGAAGAATAAAAGTTTTATCATTGCCAAATACTCCAGAATTTTCAAGTGCATAAAGTGGAAAAGTTTGAATAACTTGATAAATGATTTTTGGTTGTTCAAAAAGATGATAAAATGCTGGTGATGCCTGTAATTGCCACCATAACTGTTTACCGGCTCTAGCTTCTAACTTATTTCTATAAATTTCTAAATGTTCTTTAATAACAGGATATTGTTCTATATCTATGTTTTTGTGAGCAAAAATCATCCATAAATTTTTCCATTCAGGACACCACCTTTTAATATCTTGACCTCTCAATAATGGCTTGATAATTTCTGCACATTTTGGGTCGCTTTGAACTAACTTATTCTTAATAGCATCATCTATGAAAAAAGCCTCATTAAAACCCGTCATTATACCTCTATAAGGTTTAACCCCAGCAAACTCCTTTAAGGGAACTCCTACCCGTTGAATTTTCCGCATTAAATCATCAACCGCAGGAGGTTCTAAACTCCAAGCATGAGCAGAAAACCGCGACCAAGGAATAGTAAAACTGTTTTCTGGATTTTGCACATATTGAATGAGGTTAATATTTTTCAACTCTTCACGGGGAACAGCACAAACTAAAACCTTCTCTTCCTTCTCCCTCTTCGCACCCCCCTCAGTCCCCCCGCTACGGGGGGAAGATAAGGATAAACTTTTGATATTCGAGGGTTGGGGTGGGGTGATTTTCCTCGCAGCGATAATACAGGGAAATGTATCCGCGTCTGCAAAAATTGGTGCGTGTCCAAAATCAATAATTTGTTCAAACACACTGGACTGACAAAAAAAACGTCGCAAAGATTCACCATAACCAGAACGTAACCATTTATTAGTGACAATATAAGAAATAATTCCTCCTGGTTTAAGCAGATTTAAACCTTTTTCATAGAAATAAATATAAATATCTGCAACTCCGTCATAAGTTTGATAATTTTCCTGTAAATAAGGTTTAAATGGTGATAATAACTCCTGACGAATATAGGGAGGATTGCCAATAACAACATCAAAACCACCGTCAGCAAAGACTTGAGAAAATTCACTTTCCCAATTAAATGGTAAATCTGTGATTTTTGCATCATTAATGATGGAATTACCGATTTTAATATTATCATCCAAATAAGTTAGAGTTTTTCCCTGAGTTGCAGTTTTTAACCACAAAGATAACTTAGTAATTTCTACGGACTCAGGAGACAAATCAACCCCAAATAGATTATTACTAAGAATAGTCTTATCTAATTCAATAGACATCTCCGGTAAAGATTGTAGAGACGTTCCATGGAACGTCTCTACATTATCCTTTGTTTGATGTTTCAGAAATCGCAAGTTATCATTAACTCGTTGATATTGACCTGCAAAATAATCAAAAGCAGCAATTAAAAACGCACCAGAACCGCAAGCAGGGTCAAGAACTCGCGTTTTTACTAATACCTCATCTCGGTAACTTTGCCAAAATTCAATTTCCCGTTTTTGATTTTCTGCTGTATCTATAAACTCTCCTATTTTTAACCGTTGTCTTAATTCATCTTCGCGTTTTTGTAAATATTCACCAATGGCAATTTCAACAATATATTGAGTAATATAAGCGGGAGTATAAAATACGCCTAATTTTTTGCGTTTACCCTGTTTTTTATCAAATTCCTGTTTAGCAACATCAGCTTTTAATTCTTCTAAATCTGTAATTGACTGCTCAAAAATTCGTCCTAAAATATCTACCGAAACTTCCGAATCAAAATCAAAACGGGTTAATTGTTGCAGTTGACCACACAAAGAATCAGGAATATCTAATAGTTGATCTAAAATTGGATCATGTTGAAATAAACCACCATTATAACCGGGAATTGGAGGATCTTCATTACCTTGGTCAACCCAACGAAAAACTGCCTGATAATTTTCCCAAATTGGTCGAGGATGATAAATATCTTCACTATTATAGGCCTTGCTAATTGTCTTTTCGGGTAATAATCCCCTATCTTCACAAAAAGCAATAAATAAAATTCTGTCTAATGTTTTTTGTGCTTTCTCAATTAATACTTGATCACGGTTAGGAATATGCAATTTACTACCAAAACGAAACCGGAAATCTTTAACTATATTTAATCTAATTTGTTTATATTCTTCATAAAGTTGTTTAGTAATATCCTCTTGTGCTGCTTCAGAAGTTACTAACAACCTATCAATGGTAGATACATCTTTAATTGGTAAAAAGTTTTCTCGACAAAGCAGTAAATAAAATCTTTTAAATTCTTCAAAATTCGCTAAATTAGTTAATAAAAACTGTTCATAATAAGCGGGAGTTTTATTAGTATGATATAGTCGTAATTCTCGATAATTAGAAACGATAATCCAATGACAATCAGGAGTATAATTAGCATAGCGCCAACCCTGATCAACAGCGGATTCTTTTCTCCCTGGTGCGGGTCTATCTAAATCATCTTTTGTCCCTTTTAATTCAATTGGTGCAACAACTTTACCCTGTAATTTTACCTTTCCTTTGTTATTTTCTGTTGCGGTAAAAAAGCCCACAGCAGCATCAGCAGAACCCCCACCGTCAGCTATAGTTTGTTCTGCGTGAATTTCCCAAATTTTACCACCACCTGTAATAATAGAAGAGTAACCTAAGACATTTTGAAAGATATCTTTAAGAAAATCACCATGTAAAGAAATCTCTTTGACTTGGTTAAGAGTACCTGAATTTAAAGCCTCAACCCATTTGATCATAATTTGGTGACGTTGTTCTAAATCTGAAGGAAATTTAAACTTAACCAAAGCATTTTTTAATGATTTTTTTTGAAATAAAGCTTTAGAAAGTTGTTGACTCATAACTTTAATTTCTGATTTAATTTCTCAATATAAGTAGGTTGGCGTTAAAAATTGTCGTTATGACAAGGGAACTCTTAACTGGGAACAGGGAACAGGGAACTCTTAACTGGGAACAGGGAACAGGGAACTCTTAACTGGGAACAGGGAACAGGGAACTCTTA
>LJOT01000402.1 GCA_001672075.1 Anabaena sp. CRKS33 | reverse complement strand
ACTAATTTAGCAGAAAGTTCATTTTTCTGAATTAGCTTTTGCAGAGAATCAAGAAAATCATTAAAATTAGATTTAGTTTGTAAAGATTGCTGATATTTGATATATTTAGGATCTTGAGATTTGAGGTAGGAATCAGCATCAATAAAACAGGTGTAAAATTGTTGAGGATAATATGGTTCTATAACTTTTGCAATAGTTGATAATAAAACTTGGGGACTTCCTGATTCACGACTCATTTTATTAACTACTAGCACCATTTGGCCAACTCTTTGCATTTGGTTAGCTACTTTTTGGAAAAATTCTGCACCTTGGGGGTTAAATAATTCATTGGGAACGACAAACACCAATAAATCACATTTATAAATTCTTTCTAGGGTAATATCATTATGTTCTGTATTACCTGCATAAATTCCTGGTGTATCTAATAGTAATACATCTTGCCAAGCATATTCTGTAACTTTATCAGTACATATTTCTGCACTAATTCTCACGCTTTCATCTCCAGTTAAGGCTTTAATTAAGGTAGATTTACCAGCGTTGTATTGTCCAATAAAAGCAATAGATAGTTTTTTCTCATGTTGATATTTTTGCCAGAAGTCTTGAAAATCATCAACTGATTTTTTAACTTCATCTTCTGTTCGAGTTTCTAAAATATCTATTGTTTGTTGGCAAAGTTGATTAACTTTTTTTGATTTGAGATTAAATTGGAAATTTGACATCGCTTTAGTCTCCTTTGATAATTATTTGAAGTTAGAAAAATCTTTTTTCATATCTCGCTGAATTTTTAAATTATCATCAATAGCATAATCTAATTTTTCAACTATTTCAGACAACCGTTTAATATAACTTTTAACCTGACCAATTACCTCCTCTTCGTATTGATTTATATTTTTAAATAACCAATCCTGATAGGCTTTCACAGTTACTTGCCTTTTTTCCATAACCTGTTTTCTCAGAGAATCTTTTTCTTCTTGAATATCCTTTTTATAATTTTTATCATCATCTGCTTTTTTCCAGTCACCAGCAAAACTACCACCTATACTAGCAACAGTAGTTACTAAACCTGCTCCCACAACCCACCCTCCAGGATTCCACCAATTTGCTGCTACAAAAGCTGCTGCACCAACAGCACCAACAGCTACACTACCCCATTTTATCCACTTTCCTATATCATCTTTGGTGATGTTACTAAAATTCATTGCCATATCAATTTGAATATTTTTTAGATCATATTCATATTCCTGTTCAAATTCCTGGAGTTTTACTCTTAAATTTGAAAATATTGCCTCTATGCAAGATATCATTGTTTCCTCAATGTTTTTTTCATTAACTATTCTCTTCCATTCTCTCTGTCTTCCATTGATATCTATATCTGAATAATTATCAACAAAATTACCTATTTGATTTTCTATCAGATCATATAAAGAGTCACATTTATCTTTAAGTTTTCTATCACCTTCTTTTTCGATTTCTGCAAATATCTTTTCGATTTCTCTTTGCTTCTGTTCCAGAAAGTTTAACTGAACAGATAACTGAGATTTTGCAGCAGCTAATTCTTGATTAATTGAATTTATAAAATATTCCAAGCTATCAGCGAAAGTTGATAACCGTAGGTTTTGACCATTATTATAAATTTGATAGGCAATTAAAGAATATAATTCTTCTATTTTGCTCAACTCCCACAGTTGATTACTATACTCTTGATATTCTGCTTGCGTACTTAAAAAACCAGATTGAGCATGAATAGGAACTATATCTACATTATCTAAATGCAAATATTCTTGAATGTGACTTTGAATATGATGTTTATGTTGTGATAATCTATCTTCATCAAATACCATTTCTGGAATATCAAGGAACATTTCTAAATCTTCTAAGTTATTAGCAATATCATGTTTAACATTGAGAATTACAGCAAAGTATTTATTGATTTGTTGTAATTGTGCCATTGCTTTAAATTCACCAGGTTGTACAGAATCATCACTGGTTAAAAACAAAATGATATCAGATTGATCAATAATTTTATTAGCTTTATTTGTATCATCATTACCTTGATAAGCCTCAATTCCAGGTGTATCAAGTAACCGTAAACCTTGCCAAGAATATTCTTTTACATCTCTGGTGGTGCGTTGTGAACCTTTACCAATTGTACTACCATTACCGCGAGTTAGTGTTTCTCGTAAGGTACTTTTACCTGCTTTAGTTCTGCCAAATAAAGCAACTGTAAAATCTTTGAGATGTTCTCTTTTCTTATCTAAGGAATTAACTAAATCTTTTACACTATCTTCAGATAATGTTTTAATATCTAACTGTATTTGTTTTAATGTAGTTGCAAATTGAAATTTATCAGCACCTTTTTTATTTAAAATCTCATCATTGATTTTTATAATATAGCTATTAAGTTTTTTGATAGCTGATTCTATTTTACGTGCATAGATTGAACTACGATTATAGGCAGAGTTAGCTATTTCTGAGCATTTTCTTAATGCTTCTTCAAATTCAACTTGAGATACTTTACCTTTTGGGATTTCTACTTGATAATTAGATGTATTGCTGTAATTTTCAGATTTGTTTGATTGAGAATAATCATAGTTATTCTGTCAGTATAAATCAAAATCATGATACCAAATTGGATCAAAAGTTTTGATTTGTTTTCCGTAAATTTTTACAGTTTTAATAGATGTTAATTTGAAATGGGCTATTTCTCTCATGATAAT
>LJOT01000118.1 GCA_001672075.1 Anabaena sp. CRKS33 | reverse complement strand
ATCGAATTATGAATTATTACCAACAATTCTTTGATAACAGTCCCACAAATCTATTAGTGTGGTCAATCCAAAATCCAAAATCTAAAATCTAAAATCGAATTATGAATTATTACCAACAATTCTTTGATAACAGTCCCACAAATTTATTAGTGTGGTCAATCCAAAATCCAAAATCTAAAATCTAAAATCGAATTATGAATTATTACCAACAATTCCTTGAGCGTAACAGTCCCCCAAATTTATTAGTGTGGTCAATCCAAGATCTAAAATCTAAAATCTAAAATCGAATGACTAACCCAACTGAATTACTTAATCATCGTTATGGTAATGGTAACCTCAATCCAGATATTCCCTGGAGTGACACCTTAGCAACTCTGTTATCCCATCGTTCAATTCGTGCTTATTTACCTGATGTTTTACCTCCAGGGACTATAGAAATTTTAATCGCAGCGGCTCAATCTGCTTCTACTTCCTCCAATCTGCAAACGTGGAGTGTAGTAGCAGTTGAAGATACAAATCGCAAAGAGGAGTTATCAAAACTTACTAATAATCAAGCACATATTCGCCAAAGTCCTTTGTTTTTAGTATGGTTAGCAGACTTAGCCCGATTAACTCACATCGCTGAAAGTCGCGGACTACCTCATGAAGGTTTAGATTATTTGGAAATGTTTTTGATGGCGGCCATAGATGCCGCTTTAGCAGCACAAAACGTGGTGATAGCAGCAGAATCTCTGGGCTTAGGAACGGTGTATATCGGTGCATTGCGAAATAAACCAGAAGAAGTAGCCAAAATCTTGAATTTACCACCTCATGTAGTTGGTGTTTTTGGTTTGTGTGTAGGTTATGCAGATCCAGTTGTTAAGGTAGCAATTAAACCACGCCTACCTCAGTCTGTAGTATTGCACAGGGAAACATATAACCTCACAGAACAAGAGCAAGGAATATCAGAATATAACCAAATCATGACAGATTTTTACAATTCGCAACATATCAATGTTCCTGGTGATTGGTCAGAACATTCTAGTAAAAGGGTAGCATCGGCTGAATCTTTATCTGGTCGGCACAGGTTAAAGGAAATTCTGAATAACTTGGGTTTTGAATTACGATAATTAACTTTTGTAACAGGCATATAAATCTCCAAAACTTGTTAAAGAAGTCTGAAGAATAATTTTATAGAATAAATCCTCATACATAAGTGGGGATTTCTCTATAAATAAATTTGACAAAATTTGACAAATTTATTTTCAGAAATGCTTGCAATTTTTATTTATTTGTGCAACAATAGAATAAAGCTACGGTATTCCTACCGACTTACAGTTGATTATACCCAAAAAACACAGATTGGCACAACAAGCATATTGGTAGTAATGCCAGATGCTTGTTTACTAAAGCTTTTTGTCTACAGACAGTCAAGGTAATAAAAGAGAGGGATTTCTGTGCATCTTATAAATTTTTCCAAGCCGGATCATCAATATCAATATATTGATTTTCTCAATATTTCGGCTAAGAGAAATGTTACACAAGCATTGCTTATTTTTATTTGACAGATGTACTCCAATAACCAGTGAACCAAAGGAAGAGGTTTTGATCATGACTAATAAAGTAAAAGGAATGCAATTAACTCTAGAAAGGCTACATAAGTCTTTCGGAAATAAAACTGTTTTGAAAGAAATTAATTTGGAAATTCAACCGGGAGAATTTGTGGCTATTGTTGGTCGTAGTGGCTGTGGTAAAAGTACAATGTTGCGTCTAGTAGCTGGGCTGGATGCTCCTAGTGATGGTAATGTTTTGTTAAACGGTACATATAGTGATAAACCTATTAATCCAGCAGTCCGCATGATGTTTCAAGATGCCCGTTTGTTACCTTGGCAACGAGTTTTGGCAAATGTAGAGTTAGGTTTAATAGGTGCTAATTCCAAGGTTTATGCCAAGCAAACGGCTTTACAGGTGTTGGGTGCAGTAGGATTAGAAGACCGCGCTTATGAATGGCCTTCGGTCCTTTCCGGTGGACAACGGCAACGGGTAGCTTTAGCAAGAGCCTTGGCCAGTAAACCTTCCTTATTACTACTAGATGAACCTTTGGGGGCATTAGATGCCCTGACTAGGATTGAGATGCAGCAATTACTAGAAAGTTTGTGGCAGGAGCAAAGATTTACAGCATTGTTAATTACCCATGACGTAGAAGAGGCAGTCGTATTAGCAGACAGAGTAATTTTGATTGAAAATGGTCGAATTAGTATGAATGTGGAAATTGATCTGCCACGTCCACGGGCTAGAGGAGATGCAAAGTTTGCCAAGACTGTAGAAGGAATTCTAGATAGAGTAATGGGTAAACAAGAATCACCGTCAACAGAATTTGGATCTGGATCTTCATCTTCTTATTTGTTGAGTTCTCTGTCTGCATAAATGCCATTACTAGAAACTATTTGGAGCAAGAATTATGAGTATCGCCATAGAAAGTGCAAAAAAAGCCGAATCTGTACAGATAGGTATTCAATTAGTCAGCCATTCCTATCATCAACACCGAATTTTATACCCAGAAATCTCTGTGCGCCTGCTGAGGTTATTTAGAATGAGTAGGTGATACAGATGATTGTCGATCATTAGTTGAAAATGAAAATTGAGAAAAGTAATTATATTATCTTAAATAGCGATTTATACAGGCCGCTCCATTATGCCCATTTTTTTTCTCAACTTCTCTTTCCTAATCTTAGGATTTAAACAATCTTGGTATCTGGTTGATAACTGATATTCTCTACATGAGTGAACAAGCTTTGCTGTCAGTTATTTTAGATTTTTCACACCCTGTTGAGGTAGATTATTTTTCCTACCTCACTTTCTTAAGTAATTTAACAAAACTAGAAAATATTCCGAAGGGAAATTTAACAATGCTGAATTGGGAAAGTAAATTGAAATCATGGAAAAACCAACGAGTTACTCGTCGTTCTGTTTTATCCGCTTTTAGCTCCAGCTTAGTCTTATCTGCCACAGTATTTACTTGGAATACACCCGAAAATACCACTCATCAGCAAGCAATTTCATCTACTAACATGGATGGTAAGCTGATTGCTAATAATCCAGGCAAAAAGGTAGTCAGAATAGTTCGTTCCAAACAACTTACAGCCCTTGCCGTTTTAGAGAAACAAGGTACTCTAGAAAAAAGACTAGGAGCTTTAGGCTATAAAGTTGAATGGCCTGAATTTGCCGCTGGACCCCAACAGCTAGAGGCTTTAAATGCAGGTGGACTTGATATTGCATCCACAGCCGAATCACCTCCAGTTTTTTCTCAAGCGGCCGGAGTTCCTCTTGTATATTTAGCAGCTAACTCCTCTGATGGTAGAGCAGTTTCACTTTTAGTTCCTCCCAATTCACCTGCTAAACGTTTCCAGGATTTGAAAGGGAAAAAAATCGCCTTTCAAAAAGCATCTATTGGACATTATCTTACAGTTAGAGCCGCAGAAAGAGAAGGCTTAAAACTCACTGATGTAACTTCAGTTTTTTTAGCACCTCCAGATGCCAACGCCGCCTTTAGTCAAGGAAAAGTAGATGCTTGGTTTATTTGGGAGCCATTTGTCACCAGAAATGTACAAAATAAAGTGGGTCGCGTTTTATTAGATGGTGGTAATGGCTTAAGAGATACTAACAACTTTTATTCTACAAATCGCAAATTCTATCAAGAAAACCCTCAAGTAATTAAAATTTTTCTAGAGGAATTACAAAAGGCACAAGTTTGGTCTAAAAAGAATCCTAAACAAATTGCTCAGTTACTAACTAGTGCAACTCAGCTTGATGCACGAACTTTAGAGAAAATGCACAACAAATATGATTTTGCATTAGTACCAATCAATGAAAAAGTTATCAAGAAACAACAAGAAGTTGCCGATAAATGGTATAGTTTGGGGCTTATACCTAGAAAAGTAAATGTTAGAGACGGATTTTTAAGTCCTCAACAGTATGCTGCAATTACTCCCAAAGAGGTGCTTACTAAAAAGTAGCTTTGTTGACAAAAAAGAGCATAAAACTTAAATTGGTTTTGATTTTTAAAAAACTATTGAAATGGAACGGATTTGATTTTTGACTATGCCCACACTTACTTTAACCAACTTCCAAATTACTCCTCTTGATGCTCCATTGGGAGCAGTTATTACTGGACTAGATGCTAGTCAGAAAGTGATACCTGAAGTTATTTTGCAATTAAAACAAGCTCTCAGAGATTATCATATTCTCATCTTCAAAAATCAAAATCTTAGTGATGAGCAATTTTTAAACTTTAGTTTTAACTTTGGTTCATTATTTGTCCCACCAGATGATGTTCCTGTTTTGGCTTCTCAACCAGGAGTTACACCAGTTATAATTCCTGTTTCTAATGTTGATGGTGGTTACACAGGTACAGGAGAATTATCTTTTCATTCTGATCATAAGTGGACTCCCTATCCTTCTAGCGGTTCTCTACTTTATGCTTTAGAAGTACCATCTATCGGTGGGGATACTTCTTGGTTAAATCTCAATTTAGCTTATGAAAGTTTAGATAAATTCACCAAACAACGAATTGCAAACTTGCAGTTAATTACCTATAACCCATTTTTAAATAAACTAGGAGAACCTCGTAGAAAATACCGTGAAGATAAGAATACTCCTCTGATTAGTCCAGTATTTCCTCATCCATTGGTGAGAACACATCCAGAAAGTGGCAAGAAGATTTTATATTTAGACTACGCTACAGAGGTTGAAGTTGTTGGTTTAGAACCTCAACAGGGTAAAGAATTAATTGAACAGTTAAGAAATCATCTGCATCAGCCTCAATTTTATTATCAACATAAATGGTCTGTGGGCGATATTGTTTACTGGGATAATCAGTCTACCTTACATTATCGTCAAGCTTTTGATCCTGATCAACGTCGAGTTTTAAAACGGATTAGTTTAGCGGGTAGTCGCCCATTTTAGATCTTGTAGTAAGACATTTTGAACTGAAATTTAGTGAAGAGACATAATCATGAAGTTTAACTTACCACGACGCACAGTTTTACAAAAATTAGTTCAATATTCAACATCAGCACTGGCTTTGATTTTGATTTCTACTCCCATTGCTACTAATGTAGTCCAAGCGCAAAATACAACTAATAAAGCAGGAATTAAAACCAAAGTAGTCCGACTTGCTTATCAAACTTCTGGAGATATTGTGAAAATAAAAGGAGTGGTAGATAAGCGTCTTGAGCCTTTAGGTATCAAGGTAGAATGGTCTCCATTTCCTGCTGGACCACAACTAATGGAAGCGATGAATGCCAATAGGGTTGATATTGGTTCTGTGGGGGAAACTCCACCGATTTTTGCTCAAGCTGCTGGCGCTCAATTAGCTTATATTGCTGGACGTAAACCTAGTAGTGGTGAAGGTAGTGCTATTGTTGTCCAGAAAGATTCTCCTATTAAGACGGTTAAGGATCTTAAAGGTAAAAAAGTTGTTTTCCAAAAAGGATCGGCATCACATTATTTACTACTAAGGGCTTTGGCTGAAGCAGGTTTGAAATATAGTGATATTCAAGCAGTTAGTTTAACTCCAGCAGAAGCCCGTGATGCTTTTATTCAAAAGAAAATTGATGCTTGGGTAGCTTGGGACCCCTTTATTGCTGTAGTCCAAAAAACTGCTAATGCTCGTATTTTGAGAAATGCGTCCAGAATTGCTACTCAAGGCGGATTTTATATGGCTAGACGGAGTTTTGCTGTGGAAAATCCAGAAGTTGTGCGGATAGTTTTAGAAGAGGTAGATAAATTAGGAGAATGGGCAGAATCTAATCCTGACGAAGTTGTGAAAATTCTTGCCCCTGAACTAAAACTTGATCCCGCACTTTTAACTGTGGTAGTTCGTAGACGCACCTTCCGGTTACGTCCAATTAACTCATCTCTTGTTGCTGAACAACAACGCATTGCGGATTTGTTTTATAAAGAAGGAGTTATTCCTAAACAAGTTGCGATTAAAGAGTCGGTTTTAAGTTCTCAACAGTATGCGGCTATTACACCCCAAAGAATTAGTAAGAAATAACCTGTAGTTATTCTGATTCTTACCTCTGCGGCTAAACCCCGCCCCTAATCATCCTGATCACCAGTTAATCATTATGAAACTTTCTTCTCCTGGTTTTTCATCCCCTGATTTTTCATCAAAGTATACAATGAGAAAAAATAAGTTCCATTTTAAGTTTATCAAAAATCCCTATTTTCAATCATTCATACCTTGGCTTGTACCCATAACAATAATTATATTCTGGCAATTCTTGTCTTCTGTTGGGGTTATTCCCATTAGAATATTACCAGCACCTTTAGCAGTTGTTAGTGCTGCTGTTAAATTAACTCAGACCGGTGAACTTTTCAGAAATATTGGTATTAGTGCCATCCGGGCAATATCTGGGTTTTTAGTTGGGGGAAGTATTGGTTTTAGTTTAGGTCTACTTAATGGTGTTTCTCCTATTGCTGAAAAGTTACTAGACACATCACTACAAATGTTGCGAAATATTCCTAACCTAGCATTAATTCCTCTGGTAATTTTATGGTTTGGTATTGGTGATGAAGCGAGATTATTTTTAGTATCTTTGGGTGTAATGTTTCCGATTTATTTAAACACTTTTCATGGGATTCGCAGTGTTGATCACGGATTGATTGAAATGGGTAAAATTTACGGTTTAAATACTTGGGGTTTATTCTGGCGAATTATTCTTCCAGGAGCAATGTCTTCGATTTTAGTGGGTGTGCGGTTCTCTTTAGGGATTATGTGGTTAACACTGATTGTGGCAGAAACAATTGCTGCGGATTCTGGGATTGGTTATATGGCAACAAATGCAAGAGAATTTATGCAAACTGATGTCGTCGTTTTGAGCATTGTAATCTATGCGTTATTCGGCAAACTGGCTGATATAGTTGCTAAAGCTTTGGAAAACTACTGGTTGCAATGGAATCCCAGTTATTTGAAGGGTTAATCTATTCATACTCGATAGAGTTACAGTATTTTTTGTGAAAGTATTGCTTTTTTCCAATCATTTGTGTAATGCTCTAAAGTGTTGCCTAAATAATACGGTTTTCCGATAGATTTAGTGTAATCTTTGTTTGAAAAATTTGGTTAAAAATTTTACCCTTAAATAAGAATTATGCAAGTTCTTTGGTTTATTCCCACACATGGTGATGGACGTTATCTAGGTACTGCTATAGGTGGAAGGTCAGTTAACTTTGATTATTGGCGACAAATTGCCCAAGCGGTTGATCAATTAGGGTTTGCAGGGGCTTTATTACCCACAGGTCGTTCTTGTGAAGATGCCTGGATTTTAGCTTCTACTTTGGTAACGCACACCAAAAAAATGCGATTTTTAGTAGCAATCCGTCCGGGTTTGATGTCACCAGGAGTAGCGGCAAGAATGGCAGCAACTTTTGATAGAATTTCTGGCGGACGATTATTAATTAATGTCGTGACTGGTGGTGATCCTGTTGAATTAGCTGGTGATGGTTTGCATCTTAATCATGATGATCGCTATCAATTAACCGATGAATTTTTAACAGTTTGGCGAGAAATTGCTGGGGGTGAAATTTCTAACTTTGAAGGTGATTATCTGAATATTAAAGGGGGGAAAATCCTATTTCCTAATGTCCAGAAACCTCACCCACCTTTGTGGTTTGGTGGTTCTTCTCCCATTGCTCAAGTAATTGCTGCCAAGCACGTTGATGTTTATTTAACTTGGGGTGAACCACCTCAACAAGTAGCAGAAAAAATTGCCTCTGTAAAACGTTTAGCAGAAGCAGAAGGAAGAACATTAAGCTTTGGAATTCGTCTTCATGTGATTGTCAGAGAAACTGAGAGTCAAGCGTGGGATGCGGCTAATGATTTGATTCGTTATGTAGATGATGAGGCTATTAAGAAATCCCAACAAGCTTATTCGCGCATGGATTCAGTTGGACAAAACCGCATGAAGGAATTACATAATGGTAGCCGGGAGGCATTAGAAATTAGCCCGAATTTATGGGCAGGAATTGGTTTGGTTCGGGGTGGTGCGGGAACTGCATTAGTAGGTGATCCCGATACTGTTGCTAGAAGAATGCAGGAATATGCGGACATAGGAATTGATACTTTTATCTTCTCTGGCTATCCCCATTTAGAAGAGGCTTATCGGGTAGCAGAATTGCTTTTTCCTCGTTTACCTTTGGATAATTTACCAACATTAGAACCACAATTATTAAGTCCTTTTGGTGAAATTGTTGCTAACCGGGAATTTCCCCAGCAGCTTCAAGAACAACTTAGGGAAACAACAGTAGCCACTGTAGATTAGTTGAAAATTAATTAAATCAAGGGGTTTTTGTCAGATGGCTTATATTTTAGCAATTGCGGCTAGTCCTTCTTATCTAAAAAATTAAACTTGAGAGTGTAACAAAACATCAGCAAAAACCTTTGTTGTTACACCCTCAAATCGCCCAAAACTATAAAAATACTAGAAAAATTTTAAAGAATCCAATCTTCCTAAAACAGTCATATCTTCAGCATCTAATTCTACAGGAATCCCACTACGAATTAGTTCTGAAAAATTCTCATTAGGAACCATAATTGTTAATGCGTAAAGACGATTTTTACCAGTATTTCTAATCAAATGAGTCCCTGTAGGTGGAACTAACAAACTATCTCCAGCCTTGATATTTACCTTTTTACCATCACAAATGACAATTCCTTCTCCTTTGAGAATAAAAAACATTTCTACCGCCCATTCATGACGGTTTGGTGGTGTTTTTCCACCCACGTCAAAAATTTCCACACAACAAGTTAAAGAAGTATTAGCACTTGTGGAATCAAAGATAATTGCTAATCGGTTAGAGTCATGGGGACTAATACGATATGCTTGATAATCTTGAGGAGATTTGATCACTGGAATTACACAACGAGTAGTGTACATATTCTTAATTGGTAATTGGTAATTGGTAATTGGTATTTTATACCCAGTTGACTTAATTATTAATTGCTGTTAAAATTGCCGAAGAATCAGTGACAAAACCGAAACATTGTTGCACATTATATAAAGTTGCTAACCAACAATATTCCGGGGAAGTTGTTGCAGTACAATCCTTAACTAAAATACAGTCATATCCTAAAAAATTGGCATCAGACAAAGTTGATAAAACACATTGATCAGCATTTACACCAGCAAAGAATATTGTAGTTATACCCAAATTTCGTAAAATACTATCTAAAGGAGTATCCCAAAATCCACTCATACGATATTTATCAATCTGGATATCTTCTGGTAGTTGTTCCAATTCGGTCACTACCGCAGCAGACCAACTTCCTTTCATTAGTACCTTAGCACCGTTGCTGGGTAAAGCATCACCTAATCCCACACCCTCCCCCGTGGGGTTGTATACGTGCAGTAACCCGGCACTGATATTCAATAAATCGGGACGATTTGCCCAATTTAACCAAATTACAGGTACACCAGCCGCCCGAATTTGTGGTAATAATTGTTGCAGAGGTGCAATCGGTTGCCGGGCAGGGGTGACATCTACACCAATGTGTGCTAACCAACCATCAGGATGACAAAAATCATTCTGCATATCAATAACAATGATAGCAGCTTTGGACAAATCGCAGCGTAGAGTTTTAGTTTCTGTTGCTAAAATAGCTGGTTGCGGGGTCTTTTTGGGACGGGTAATATCTGCAAATGTTTGATTTACTTCCCAAGCATTTGCTAGAACGCCTAATTTCCGAAGGGGTAGATTCATAAATGCCAGTTCTCAATATCGTTGTTTAATTTATAGCTTGAAATCATGTTAAACTATCAATTACTTAATTAAGGTTAAAAAATTATGAACTTTACGATTAAGAACACTTTAATTAGCGTTAAAGATAGTTACACAAGAACAGAGATATAGATTGTCAATGGTAAAATCGCCGCTATTGCCTCTAATATTGCCTCTAATTTAGAGATCATTATTATCGCCAAGTCATGGGATGAGATTAACGTTAAGTAGTAAAGTAGAAATTGCATTTTAAACTTAAACTTTAAAATGCCTTTGAAAATTATCTGAACTAAATGATCTCAAATTAAGTTATTCTGAATCTTGTTCGCATTTTGTCCACAAAAAATATTAAAATACCGAATATGGAGCGTGTTATTTCTGCCCTGGGAATCTGCATTTTTATTGCCATATCCTATGCCCTTTCTGTTAACCGTAATGCTGTGCGTTGGCGAACCGTTGCTTGGGGGTTAGGATTAGAATTTGTTTTAGCTTTAGTAATTCTCAAAACTCCTTGGGGTTTGAATTTGTTTAAATCTTTAGGAAATATGGTTGCTAATTTTTTAGCTTTTTCTGATGTTGGGGCAAAATTTGTCTTTGGTGAAAATTTCAAAGATCATTTTTTTGCTTTTCAAATTCTGCCAACAATCATCTTTTTCTCATCATTTATTAGTGTTCTTTACCACTATGGTATTTTGCAAAGAGTTGTCAACAGTTTAGCATGGGTAATGATGAAAACCATGAAAACATCGGGTTCTGAATCTTTATCTTGTGCGGGAAATATTTTTTTAGGACCTACAGAAGCGGCACTTATGGTCAAGCCTTATGTAGCAAATATGACTCAATCCGAATTACACGCCGTTATGACTGGTGGTTTTGCTACTATTGCTGGTGGGGTATTAGGTGCTTATTTATCTTTTGGCATTCCCCCAGAACATTTAATTGCAGCTTTTTTTATGACTTCTCCTGTTTCTATGATAGTATCAAAAATTATGTATCCAGAAACAGAAGTTTCGGATACTACTGGAAAACTTAATATAGATATCAAAAGTAATTATGTTAATGTGATTGATGCAGCGACTTCTGGGGCAATTGACGGCATAAAATTAGCCGTGAATGTGGGAGTAATAATTATTGCTTTTTTAAGTTTATTGGCCGCTGTTAATGCTGGTTTAGGTTGGGTGGGAACCGTGGTAGGATATCCGCAATTATCACTAGAATGGATGTTGTCTTTTATTATGTTTCCTGTAGCCTGGTTAATGGGGATAACTTGGACTGACTGTGGACAAGTTGGGGTGTTATTAGGTAAAAAGACGATTTTAAATGAATTTATCGCCTATTTGGATTTGGGAGAACTGATTAAAAAACAAGAAATTTCTCAACGTTCAATAATTATTGCTACTTATGCACTATGTAATTTTGCTAATATTGGCTCAATTGGAATTACCATTGGTGGGATGACAGGAATCGCACCAAACCGTCAAAAAGACTTAGCGCGTATGGGTGTAAAAACAATGATTGGCGGATTATTGGCAGGTTTTATCACTGCTGGAATTGCAGGAATCTTGATTTAATCAAAGCAGCATTTCTTAATTTTAAACTGAGTTGACGTGGGTTAAGTCATGCTTCAATAAAAACCTTTTTGTCTTGTTTATTTAATATTATGATTTTCTGATTTATGTAATTAAATCAACCTTACATAACTCAAGAATAGTATTAATAAAAGCCTTTAATTCAGGACATTGATTAACAGAAACCATCAAATCTTGGCCTTTTAAAATTCTCGCACCATCACGAATTTTATTGTAACTGCGTTTGCATTTACCTGTTTCAAATATTTCTTTAATTCTATAAGATGGTGGATTTCCATGATTTACCTTTTCTGGCAAACCTGCTGGTGATGACTTGTTAGATTTTGCTAAATCCTTAATTCTTGACCAATAAGGTAATAACCAAGCTTCAAAATCATACTGGGCTACATGAGGATAAAAATTAGGATTATTCCCTACCCATTCTCTAATTTTTGCTTTAGCATCTACCCCATCTTGAAAATCATTAGTTCCTGTATAAACATCAGTTAAAGCAATTACCGCATCAAAATCATCGTTAACCAATAAGTTTTCTACAATACGCTTGAGTTTATCTCCTTTGGGAATGCGTCCATCATGGGGAATAAACTTGAGTTTGGGCATTTTTTGTAACCGTAATATGAGAAAATCTGATAAAACTTGCTTAAAAGCTGTTTCCGTTGCACCCTCAACTAAAATTGCTATTTTCATGGACGACCACCCATTAAATTCATTGCCCAAACTTGATCTAAACTATATTCTTCTAGCCAATGTTCTAAATTAAAACTATCACCCCATCTCATAGTAGTTAGACCATCTTCAGCATCACAAACTAACACTTCTTCAGGTTTCAAAAATCTAATTAATCTATCGGAATGAGTGGCCACAATTAGCTGAGTTTTTTGTGATGCTTCCCGCATCATATCAGCCAGTAATCTTAATAATTCTGGGTGTAAACTAACTTCTGGTTCATCTATAAGAGTAACAGCAGTTAAACCTGGACTTTGCAATAATGTTATTAACCAAATAAACCGCAAAGTTCCCTCTGATAATTGGTGCATATAAATAGGTTTAGAAAAATTCTTATCTTTCCATGTCATTGTGATAGTTCCTGCTGCTACGGGAGGAAAACCCAATCTTTGAAAATCTGGAAAAGCAGCAGTTAGAGTATCTTCAATAATTTCAAATCGTTCTGGGTCAGTTTCTCGTAAATAATAAAGACAGGAAACTAGATCTTCACCATTAGCACCAGGTAAGCTTGCAGGACGCATTGATTGTGGTAAACGAACTGGACTTTTAGGAGCAACATTCAATGCACCGTAAAATGTACA
>LJOT01000701.1 GCA_001672075.1 Anabaena sp. CRKS33 | reverse complement strand
GATGACGCGCTTTATACATGATCAATTTGCAAAACAATATCTAACAGAACTATTAACACCTTACGGACAAGTAGAAACCAGTAAAGATATTACCGCAGAAGTTAGACAAATTGACCTGTTATTTATTCCTTCACCCCAACCAGCACAAAGCCTAGAAAAACTAGGGTTGCTGGGGAAAATGGCCACAAATTATGCCATATTTGAACCATTCCGTAATCCTGTCAGCAGAAGTGAAATCCGCAGTTGTATAGGTAAATTATTTGACGTTCATGCGGATTTAGAACGGCAAGCTAAACGGAATGAGACGCGAATCAATGAAACCGAATTACCTCAACTATGGATTTTTACGCCTACAGCATCAGTAGATATACTAGAAAGCTTTAATGGTACTCTAGATGAAACAAACTGGGGAAAAGGCATTTATTTTTTATCAGCAGGGTTAAAAACCGTAGTTGTGGTGATTCATCAACTACCCAGTACACCCGAAACACTGTTTTTACGGGTTTTAGGGAGGGGAAAAGTACAAAGACAAGCAGTGGAAGAATTAGAAGCACTAGCAGATAATAGTCCGTTCATTGGGGATATTATAGAATTAGTACATAACCTAATTGCTGTGTTATCCACTCGTCAGCGTCAGGAACACGATATTGATCAAGATGATCAGGAGTTAATTATGAAATTATCCCAAATGTATCAACAACAGTTAGAAGAGATTAAAAAACAAGAACGACAAGAAGGA
>LJOT01000700.1 GCA_001672075.1 Anabaena sp. CRKS33 | reverse complement strand
TTCCCACACCTGAAGAAACCGCAGAAAAAGAAGCGAGAAAATCAGAACGTTTAGCAGCAAAATTGCGGGAATTAAATATAGATCCTGATACAATTTAATTAATCCTGTTGCTAATTTACTCTGTTGCTTAACCTCTGAGGTTGTTTTAAAAGTTTATGGCGAGTATAATATGGCTTTTTAATCGCCCAAGTTTTTTAACAACTTATGGTAATATTAAAATATACTACTATACTTGTTACCTCTGAGAAGTATGAGCATCTACCCAGATTTTCAAGCACAAGGCTATGATGTTATTAGAGAATTAGGACGCAACCGCGAAGGTGGTAGAATTACTTGGTTAGCAACAAATCTTAACACAAACCAACCAGAAGTAATTAAACAGTTTTGTTTTGCTCAAGCGGGTTCAAGTTGGTCCGGTTCAGAAGCCCACGCACGAGAAATACAGGTACTTAAAGGATTAGATCATCCTGGTATTCCCAGTTATTTGCATTCCTTTGAAACCTCCGATGGTTTTTGTCTAGTTCAAGAGTATATTCATGCTTCTACTTTAGCAGAACCTCGCAGTTTTTCACCAGCAGAAATTAAACAAATTGCTATTAAGATCTTAGAAATTCTGGTCTATTTACAAAATCGGATACCGTCGGTAATTCATCGAGATATTAAACCAGAAAACATTTTAGTAGATGCACAAATCAATGTCTATTTAATTGACTTTGGTTTTGCTCGTATTGGTAGTCATGATGT
>LJOT01000699.1 GCA_001672075.1 Anabaena sp. CRKS33 | reverse complement strand
CAAAGAGGTAGGAAATCGGTTACAACGTGATCAATTTAATACTTGGATCATGGATATGCAAGCAGAGCAATTATTATATCTTCAAAGTGGAGAAGCACGGGGAGCAACTGAAGAACAGAAACAAGACTCTATCAATAGTGAAATTAGAGGTCTTTTATTCTTCGCTAGTAAACCTTGATAAAAGTAAAGTAGAGAAAAATCATGTCAAACACAGATATATATGCCTTATTTGAACAAGCACGTCAAAAACCTGTAAATCCTTTTAGTTTGATTCCAGTAATTTCTGAGAATGAAGTTTGGGGCGATGGCGATGTTGTTATTCCTGATTTACCTGGACTTAATCAACATATTGATGAAAGAATTTTTGATGCAATTACTGAAGTACGTCAAAAATATTCTCCTAAAATTGGAATTGCAATTAAAGGTGATAGAGGTACTGGTAAAAGTCATGTTATCCATAGGTTATGGAAAAAAATAACACAAGAAGGAGGTTCAGTTTTCGCCTATATTGGTCCTTATGCTAATCCTAAACGAATTAATTCTCATGTACGTTTTTACTTGGCTGATAGTTTTACCCATCAAGATAGTCAAGGAATTACCCAATGGCAGAAATTAGCAGCAGCAGCGATTAATACTTTAAAAGGATCAGAGTTTGAGGATAAATATCGCTCATATATTGAAAAATGTAATTCACCTGATAAGTTACGAAAATATATTGTAGCTAGTCAAAGTAAAGCTACTCTAT
>LJOT01000698.1 GCA_001672075.1 Anabaena sp. CRKS33 | reverse complement strand
ATCAAACCAACAAATACTTTTCTATCTTCAGGTGCAAACCATTGTTGAATGATATCTTGCCACCAAGGGTAAAGTATCAACACTGATAACAGCAAAGTTGCCAAAGTTCCCAAAATCCCCAGCCATGAGTTATTAATGACAATACTAATTAAAGTTATGGCCATGGACAAGCCAGTAAATAATAAAATCCTTGGGATCATCAGGACTTGAATACTGGAATTAGAACTAAATCCGCTATAAATTTCTTTAATTTTTGGCAAAATATTTGTTTTCAGGGAAGATTGTCCAGATCCTTGTTTTTTATCCGGTTCTGCTTTTGCTAATGATCGCTTATTTTCAGTAATTTCTAATTCATCTTCTTGATTTATCTCTGGGGAAGATAGGTAAGATGAATCAGATTCATGATTAGTCATAGTTTTTATTTTCCTCTAATTAACTCACTATAAGTTAAAATGCTGCGAAAACACTTGTATTAACAGTATTATACACCCCTGACTTTGGCTAAAAAGGCAACAAATATGTTATTCTATCACAGATACTTGAGAATTTTTCTGTAGCATCACTCTTTGATATTTGTAAAACTGCTGATACTTAGAGCAAGCATAAAAAAGTTTTTTAGTGAAAAGTAGGAGTCAGGAGAAGAAGGAAGAATTATATTAAATAGATAATTGATTTGTGGAGGATGATTATGGTATTGTATGAGTAGTTTCTCAAAAGTTTATCGAGATCTTAATTTTAAATTTGC
>LJOT01000117.1 GCA_001672075.1 Anabaena sp. CRKS33 | reverse complement strand
CGGCCAATATATTCACCTAAAATACCAATACAAATTAATTGAACTGAACCAAGGAAAAACATGGAAATTGTAATTAATGTGTAACCAATTATGGGGGAGAATGGCTCAGATAAACGCCAATACAAAACTAATAATATCATAAATAGGGCAATAAAAGCTGATAATATGCCTATATAAGTTGCCAGCCTTAAAGGAACTGTGGAAAAGGAGATAATACCATCAATTGCTAAAGCCCAAGATTTACCAAATGTATATTTTACTGTACCAGCAAAGCGGGGATCTCGTGCAAAAGGTACGGAAGTTTGTCGAAAACCTACCCAAGCACGTAAACCGCGAATATAGCGATTACGTTCTGGCATAGAATTAAGGATATTTACGACCTGTCTATCCATTAAACAAAAGTCTCCTGTATCTTCGGGAATATCAACTTTAGCCAAGCGTCGGAGAATGCGATAAAAAAGATATGCAGTCAAGCGTTTTAGCCAGGTTTCTTGTTGACGGGATGTCCGCTGGGCATAAACTACTTGATATCCTTGATGCCATTTGTCAATCATGGTTAAGATTAATTCTGGTGGATCTTGGAGATCGGCATCCATAACAATGATACATTTACCTTGGACAAAGTTCAAACCCGCAGTAACAGCGATTTGATGTCCAAAATTCCGGGCTAGACTGAGGTAATGGACTCGGTTGTCAAGATGGTGTAATTCGCGCATCATACTTAAAGAGCGATCGCGGCTACCATCATCTATTAAAATTAATTCAGCGTCAGCGTCTAACTGTGCCATGACATGATGTAATCGGCGATACATCTCTGTGATGTTTTCTGATTCGTTATAAATGGGAATAACTAGGGAGTAGATAGGTTGGTTCATCATGATAAAATTTTTTGAGAAACTTGAAGATCTTTAAAATTCATCTTGAAAATTTAATTACCTGAAAATCAAAACATAATGAATGATTACCGTTATCTGAAAATCAATAAAGACTATATCATACTATTAACAATTTGGTTGATAGGATTACTGATAGATAGAACATGGTTTTTCTTAGATGAATCTATTCCATCCTATGACCAAAGCGCCCATTTAACCGCAGCATTGCATCATTATCGAATTTTTCAAAGCCTGAATATTTTATCAGGTAATTGGTGGTTATCTCTGTGGGAATTAACCCCCAGTTATCGCGCTCCTTTTGTGTATATTTGTACTGTACCATTTTTGGTATTATTTGGTAAAGGCTATGATCAAGCGAGTTTAGTCAATTTATTATATACAGCTATAATGATTTTATCAGTATATCATTTAGGGAATTATTTATTTAAAAACCGAAAAATTGGCATCACAGCCAGCATATTTTGCGTATTATTTCCCATTATGGGAATTATGCGAACTGATTATTTATTAGATTATGGTTTAACGTCTATTGTCATAGCTACTTTCACGATTTTAACCATTTGGAAAGATAGTCATACTGGTTTTTTATCATGGATATTAACTTTAATCTTGGGGGTAGGAATAGGGTTAATTATGTTAGCAAAACCCACAGGTTTTATTTTTATCCTTATTCCTAGTATCTACACATTAATTATTTTTATCAGCCAACGTAAATTTATTAAACTAATTCAAACAGGGTTATCTTTAATTTTAGCTTGGTTAATTTGTGGTTCTTGGTATAGTTTAAATTGGTTAACTATTATTACCTCTGCATTAAATGCTAATAATGTGGGAAAAAGAGAAGGTGATCCTGCTGCGACAACCATTGCTGGTTGGTTATATTATCCACAAACTATCCCGGAAACTGTTGGTTTTCCGATATTATTTGTGAGTATTGGTATTTTGTTAATTTATCTTTTTAAATCTAGATTTAGTCAAAATGCAGTTAAAGATAATTTAGCTAAATCCGCTTTAAATTGGTTATTTATTTTTCTAATTGGTAGCTATGTAATTTGTTCTCTGGGGACAAACAAAGATATTAGATTTATTCTTCCTTGTTTTCCAGTAATTAGTTTAATTTTAGCTTACTTTTTTAATTTGATTGAAAATATCTGGTTTAATAAATTAAGATTAGCAACTTTTATAGTCAGTGGTATAGTTTTACTAAATAATTTATTTCCTTTACCTCTAATTCAAGCTTATGGAGGAAAACATTTACCAAATAATGAAAGTAAAAAATATCCTCTTGCTGAATTAATCGAGAAAATTCATCAAACTACCCCATATTTAAAAACAACTTTAGGAGTAGTTCCCGTTTCTACACCCCAAGTTAATGAGTTTACCTTAGATTATTTCGGTACATTGGCTGATTTTCGTGTCTATGGGAGAAAATTAACCATGAAATTATCGCAAGTAGACCAAGATTTACAGTATTTATCTTGGTATGTTACCAAAGATAATGAACCAGACGAACCGGGAGAAAAGGGAGAAACTAAACGCAAATTAAAATCTTTGATAGAAACTTCTCCTGATTTAAAATTACAAAGTGATTGGGTATTACCTCATGGTGATAAATTAAGATTATATCATCGGAAAAATCCTCAGATAGTTGTTGAAAAATTAATTGAAAAATTAAATAATGATCACCATGATCAGAAATCAGTTACTTTAGAAAAAGTTATAACTGCTAATCAATTTTTAATAGGTAAAAATAACTCCGTTACTTATCAAATAACTGGTTCATGGGATGAATTACAACATGGTTTGTTACTATTAAAATGGCAAAATGGTCAATCAGCTTGGTATCATGATCATGCGATCGCTCTAGGTAATTTATATTGTGGTATAAAATGTCATCCCCAGGGAAATTTTCGAGTCATTGAGAATCTAGCTACATTTATTCCCCAGGAATTACCACTAGGAAAATATCAACTATCAGCATTATATTTAGATAGAATTACTGGTAAAATCACACCTTTAAATAGTTCTGAGATAACTGTAAATGTTACAGCTACAGGAAAAGTAGAAAAAACACCACCGTTAGATTTAGTTTCTCGAATGTCACAATTAGCAGTAGAATTACAAAATGGCAAGTTAGATAATATCTTTGTCCAGATAGATAATTTTAATCAATATGACGCGACTCAAGACTATTTAAAACAAATTGAATTTGCTGCTAATTATTACTTAAAAAATCAACCAAATAACTTAAATTGGCGCTATACTCTAGTGCTATCACAACTTTTACAGCGCAAAGCACCAGCATTAATTGAGAATTTAACAGAATTAACTAAATATGATGGACAAAATCCTTATACTTGGCTTTATTTAGGAGTTGTTTATTTATATGACTTTCAACCCAGACAAGCCGAAAAGCAGTTAATAATGGTAGAAAAAATCAAACCAGATATCCCAGAATTAAAGACTTTAAAAACAGTGACAAATATTATGAAATTTCTCCCCTTAATTCACTTCTAAAATATGAACAATAAACAATGGTTATTAGGGTTATTGGTAGCGTCTTTGGTTTTATGGTTAATGTTTCTGGGAAATTTACCTTTACGAGATTGGGATGAAGGTACTTATGCTATAGTTGCTAGAGCAATTTATCGTACTGGTAACTGGGTTTATCCTACCATTCAAGGAGATCCTTTTTTATTAAAACCACCTTTAATGCAGTGGTTAATTGCTATTTGCTATCATGCAGGAGGAATACAAGAATTTACTACTAGATTTCCGGGAGCATTTTTAACCGCGTTAGGAGTTCCTTTACTCTATTTAATTGGACGTTTAATTTTTGCAGAAACTTTACCAGCTTTATTTTCGGCTTTGGTTTATTTAACATTATTGCCTGTAGTCCGTCATGGTAGACTAGCAATGTTAGATGGAATGACTATTTCCTTTTTCTTATTATTATTATTTTGTGTTCTGAAAGCGCGTCATGATCGAAAATATGCTGTTGGTATCGGATTTTGTTTGGGTTTAATTACTCTGACAAAGGGAATGTTAGTAGTAGTTTTAGCAGGAATAGCAGGTTTATTTATCATTGCTAATAAACAATTAGCTATATTTAAAAATCCATTTTTATGGATAGGAATGTTTTTAGGAAATTTCCCTGCTATTGCTTGGTATTTTGCCCAATGGCAACATTATGGTCATATTTTCTTGGAAGTGCATTTTCAGTCTCAAGCTTTTGATAGACTGGGAAAAGCCGTAGAAGGTAATACCGGTCCGATTTGGTATTATTTACTGGAAGTGATAAAATATGGTTTTCCCTGGTTGTTATTTTTGCCAGGAGGTTTATATTTAAGTTGGAAAAATCGTCATACTGCTTGGGGTTGTTTAACTCTCATTGGTACAATTGTTTATTTTGCCATAGTTTCTTTAATGAGTACCAAATTACCCTGGTATATTATGCCCATATACCCATTTTTAGCTTTAGCAATTGGGGCTAATTTAAGTTATATTTGGCAGGAAGGAAAGTTTAAAACCAGATTTCTGACAGGATTTTTTGCATTTTTAGTTATTATCGGTTTAGCAGGTTGTATTTATTTTAGTATATTCGATAAACAGCCATTGTTAATTGTTATGAGTATGATTTTAGCAGTGACTATGGGAATCACATCATGGTTTATTAATCAGCATAACCGTGAATTTATCCCGGTTTTATTTGCGGGAATGTATTTAGTTTTAGCAATGTTAATGAGTTCTCAATCATGGATTTGGGAGTTAAATGAAAAATTCCCCGTTTTACCAGTTGCAGCATTAATTAAAGATAATATTCCACCAGGAACAGAAATTTATACTTCTTTTCCTGATGGTCGTCCTAGTTTAGACTTTTATAGTGATTGTAAAATTATTCCTACATCTCTTGCGGATTTACAAGATAAGTTTGTTCATAAATTTTATTTGTTGGTGGATAATGACACCTTGCAGAAAATGAATTTAAAGGAGAGTAAGGTTGTAAAAACAGTGGAAGAATTTAGTTTAATTTTACCAAATATTAGATAAACTCTTATCTTTAAGCTACCCATAAATCTCTGGCAAAACGAATAGAAAATACCACCATAAGTAAAGAGAAAAAAAACATTACTGGGTATCTTAAACGAGAATAGCGTTCCAGTAATAAACCAAAGGCAATGGATAAAGATACAATACCATAAGCATAACGTTCAGCCGAAGGAGTAATTCCAGTATTTAGAATTAATCCATAGGAACATAGTCCATACACAAAGGTAACAAAAGGAATTTGATAACGAAAAAACCATAATAAATATATCCCACCAAAAACAATTACTACTTTAAATAATTCATCTCCTGCTAATAACCATATTAATAGCCACAGAAAATAAAATCCATAGTGTACTTTTTTAAAACCTAACTGTAAACGAAAATGGTACAAAAGATAACCAATAACCATAATTATTAAAAATAATAATGGATGCCAAGGTTCTTGAATATATCCATACTTCCAATTATTAAAACCCATGACTATTTGCATTAGCATTTGCCACCAGCCTTGCCAAGCAAAACCTTTTAAATCTCCTCTCCATGCTTGTTGTGCATGAAAAAAAGCCAAAGCATCACCAAATTTAATTTGACAATATAAACTATAAATAATGATACCTAATGCACTAGTTAAACTAGAGATATAGGCTTTTATAGGTCTTTTTTCTTTCCAAGAAACAAATAAAAAAGCAGGTATTAATGTAATTCCGGGTACTCTTATTGCAGTGGATAATGCACCCCAAAAAGCTGCCCAGGTATATTGTTTTTTTTCAAAAGTTCTTAAAGCAGAGGTAGTACATAATAAAAACAAACCTTCAGTATAAATTACCGTTCCATAAATGGAATAAGGACACCATGCTAAAGTTGTTATTATCCACCTTGCAGCACTTCTACCATAAAGTTCTTCTACCCATAAATAAAGTATAATTAGTGTTGCTAAAAATGCTAAGTTATTTACTAAAAAACTGGCGATTTTAAAAGGTAAGCCGGTAGTCATTAATAAACGACATAATAATGGGAATAAAGGAAAAAAAGCTACTGTATGAATTTGTTTTACATCGCTAGAAAAATCGTATCCATTAGTGACAATCTTTTCATACCAAACACTATCCCAAGCATGGAAAACATCCCAACTAAAGGTAGCAATAACACCGTTTGATGCAACCGGAAATAAGGGAGCAATTATTAACATGGTAAAAGCTATTAGTACCCTACTAGATAGCCAAATTAGCATGATAAAAAATAAACTATTATCAATGACGTTAAGTTTTTTAAACTTTAGCATATCAGTAAAAATTCATCCCTTTTCAAATAAATATACATCATCTTTTTGAAATTTTAATTTTAATTCTGAATTTGTTTTTAATTGATTAACCAAATTATTATAATCTGCTTTACTTACCGCTAAACCAGGATTACGAACATTGATCAATATATAATGGAAATTATTTAATTCATTAATATTATATTTAAAACTTATTAACTCTCTATGAGTTAAATGTGGTACAATGATATCTGTAGTGAGAACGCTATTTTGGGTTTTAACTAAAGATATTGCTTCTTTTGTAGCTTGCAAATTATCTAAATTTTTCAAGTATTTTCCAGCAAAAAAGCCAAATTTACCTAATGCGAAAAACCAAAATAATGACCATAAAATAATTGCTTTTTTACGTTTTATAAAATTTTGATGTGTTGCTACATAAGCAATTAGTGATAATGTCAAAAAAGGAATTATTGGTAAAGAATAATGCCAGATTAAATTTTTTTGTGACGGATGATCAGCAAGCAAGTTTAAAGCTAAACAAGGAATTGCAGCTATCATATATATCATATATTTAGGTCTTAAACCCCATATTACAGGCACAAATAAATAAAATAAATATTCTAAATTAATCAAACTAAAAATATTGCTAAAAATAAGTTTTGGTTGGAACAAAATAATTTTTAATGTTTCAGAAAATGAGTTACCTAAGTAACTATAACGATAAAGATGACGATTAATTAATGCTGCATCATGACCAAAAAAAGGAATAATGATTTTATTAGAAATTAAAAACCATGCTATACCAGTAGCAATTGCTATTATACCATATAGTTGTCGCTTTTCAAATAAAAGCAAACCAATACCCATAGCTGCTACTGTTAAGGAAAGTACAGCTTTGCATCCCAAAATAACTATAACACTTGCACAAAACCAAACTATTTTTTGTTTCCTGGCAGCTAAAATTGCCATGAACAATGCAGGAACAGCTATTGTATCTGGATGAAATTCTAGTAAATTAGCATTATAAATGAGAGGGTAGAGTAAGTATATCACTACTATTACTATTGCTTGACTTTCTTTTAAACCTGCGTCAATTGACAAAAAATATGCAGGTATAGCACCTAAAGATAACGATAAAGACTGAACTAAAAACAGCCAATAAACAGTTGGATAAATTTTATATAATAAAGCAATTGGGTATAAAATCCAAGCTGCATGATCAGCTAAAGCATGAAAACCAAGCACAGAAGAAATAGGATTTTTACCCTGACTAATTAAGTAAACACATTGATCAAAAAATGCTAAGTCTCCTCCTGAATTAAATAATTCATGTCTAGCAATACTAGATATTAATAATATTAAAATGCTAATTGCAATAATGACCAGCAATTTATTATTTTTAATATTTATAATTAAATTTTCCACTGTATTATTTACCTCTTTTGATTTTTTAAAATGTATTAGGTTTTTTACGAATCATATCAGAATTGCAAATTATAAACCATAATGTAAAACCTAAAGGTATAGAAAAGATTTTGATATATATTGGACTATTTACATTAAATGCTTCCAAATAACTAAAAAATGATGCCAGTTGCACTGATATTGCTACCCAACGATATTCAGGAAAGTAAAAAGCAAAGATGATAGATAAAATATCTGTAGGATAAAAATGTCTTTCGTGCATTTTGGGTAATAAATATGGCATAAAAAATACTGATATTGTCGCTAAATGTATGAGTCTATCCTGAGTTATTTCTAATTTACTTCTATAAACAAGATATGCTAACAAAAATATTGCAGTTACAGTTAATAGTAAACCTATTGGTACTACAATATTATAATAATCGTTAGGAATCCATTGATAAAGATTCGGTACACCTTTAGCTAGTTCTTTATATTTATGAGATTGTTCAAAATATACTAATAGTAATTCCTTTATTGGTCTACCAGCAATCCAAGCGGGTAACATTGCTGTTGTATATACTAAAGGAATTATTGGTAAATAAAACCAAAATATTCTTTTTTTAATCAATAAGATTAATAATAAAGGTGCTAAAAACATCGCTTGTAATTTAAACGAAAGTGCTACACCAAAACTTATTAATGCGGGAATTTGTTTGTGAATAGATAAAAAGTAAATACAGGCAATTAATCCAGTGGTGTAAATAACATCACATTGACCCCAAAGAGAACTATTATAAATTACGGTGGGACTTAATATAACGGCTAAAAATGCCCAATTTGCCATTTTACCTATAGGATATTTAAGCTTGACAATTTTATAAGTTAAAAATGCACAAATAAAGTCAACAGTCATGGCAAAAAGCTTGATTGCCAAAATTTTCGGTAATCCTGAAAGCAGGGTAGAAGCAATTAAAAGCCAGTAAAGATAGGATGGTGTATAATCAGCAAAACCATATTTTAAGGCACTAAATCCGCCATGAGATGCGATAAAATCATACCAAGGATCTAAAAAATATTTATAATCTACTGACTTATTGGGAACACAAATTAATCTGATTACCACAGCGAATAAAATGCCCATAAACCAATATTTTGGTATCTGTAATTGTCTAAAATTCAGTAAATTATTAAACCTATTTGAAATTAGCGCTAATAATGTTTCAATCGATTTTTTCATCATAAACATGATAATTAATTATTCCTGATATGCTAGACTAAAAAACATAGCTTTCTAATCAAAAATATGCAACTAATCCAAAAGCAATATTACACTCCAGAGGAATATCTGGAATTAGAAGCAACTGCTGACTACAAAAGCGAATACATTGACGGACAAATCATTGCTATGGCTGGTCCATCTATAAATCATAACCGCATCTCTTTGAATTTAAGCTCTGGACTGAATTTTGCCTTCAAAAATCAAAATTACGAAGTTTTCATGGGTGATATGCGTCTATGGATACCTCAAAAGCTAATATACACTTATCCAGATGTGATCATTATTGCAGATGAGCCGGAATTTGTCAACAATCGGACAGATACAATTACAAACCCCCAGGTAATTATAGAAGTTTTGTCTAAATCTACTAAAAGTTACGACAAAGAAGATAAATTTGCCGCTTACAGAACAATTCCCACTTTTCAAGAATACCTATTAATTGATCAAAACCGTATTCATGTAGAACAATTTTCTAAAATTGGGAAAAAAAGATGGAATTTTTGTGAATATGATGCAGAAGATGAAAATATATCTCTGACAACAGTACCTTTCACAATTTCTTTGCAGGATATATATAATAAAGTCAAATTTGAAATTGCAGAACCTGAAACAAAAAACAATAGTTAGAACCTCCTCAACCAACCCAAATTTCCTGGGCAAAACCGATTGCTAACTTACAAAGTAAAGTGATAAACAAACCCATAATCAAATAAGCTTGACGGGGATAACGAGACAAACAGACACCTATAGCTGCACTCAGAGGTACAATTCCATAAGCAAGACGACTTAAAGAAATTGTCCCACCAGAAGCTAAAAGTAAACCAATACCACAAAAACCATAAACTACCATTACTGGAGTTAATTGCTGACGGAAATACCATAAGAGGTAGCTACTACCTAATATCATAGATAGATTGAGCAAATTATTTATTAATCCTTGGTCGGCAATTATTAATAATAATATGACTATGACATAAGCAGCACGGAATATCTGGGGATGGAAATATTTACGCCAATAGAATAAACAAGAAGAACTAATGACAATTAAACTAAAAAACAGCGGATACCAAAAGTCTTTAACTCCACCTTCATCATTTTCCACCCAACCAAAATACCAATTGTTGCCAAAAGGAATTTGCATAAACATATTTAACCAACCTTCCCAATCAAAACCTAAGGAAGGCCGCCATCCTTTTTGTGCAGCAATGAAGGCTAAAAAATTATCAAAATTTAGCCCACAATACACACTAAATACTAATAAACCTGTAGCGGATAATAAACCTGCTATATAGGCAATTGGTGGTTTATTTTGTCGCCAAGCTGTGATTAAAAATGCGGGGATTAATACCATGCCTGTGGGGCGTGTTGCTGTTGCCATTGCTCCACAAATTGCCGTCCAAATATATTGTTTTTGATCAAAGGAACGTAAAGCCATTGTACTCAATAACAAATATAAACCTTCTGTGTAAATTACTCCTGTGAATAAAGACATGGGACAACAAGTTATGACAGCAATCGTCCAATGGGCTGCACTGATGCCACATTCTTTTTTTACCCAAGAATATAAACAATAAACTGTACCTAAAAATGCCAAATTATTGATGATTAATCCAGCTATTTCAAAAGAAAAACCCAATTTCATGAACATAAAAATGCTGACAGGAAATAGGGGGAAAAATGCTAAATTATGTTGTTTACCATCATCAACAAATTCATAACCTTGAGTAACGATCGCCCGATAATGTACAGTATCCCAAACATTAAAAATCTCCCAGCCCAAATGGGGCGTAATTCCATCTGGTAATGGGGGGAGATTGGGAGCAATCAGCAACATAGAAATCCCCACCAATAGACGACTTAAAAACCACATAGCAGCGGGAAATAAGAAATCTTCCGTCCAAATAAATTTAGCGATACTGGTGGCGATTATAGGCAGGCTACGGGCAGCTTCTCGAACAGAAGCGATCGCTATTTGTGCTTTAACCATAGGCTTTTGTTTCTCCTGATTTGATGTTACTTTTAAGTAATGTTAAGCATTAATGGCAAAAATAGCAAAGGTTGTCATAAAATCCATTCATGTATCTGCGTTTATCTGCGTTTATCTGCGTTTATCTGCGTTTAATTATTCTTAAAATCTGATCCTGTAGATTGATATTAAATTTACCGTTGGTGCAATTCATAAATTCCCCTGATCAACGAGTCCCAAGGCATTTATAGTTAAAATTATCTATTAATTCTTAAAAAATTGTGAAAGCCATTACCCTACTTGGTTCTACTGGTTCAATTGGTACTCAAACCCTAGATATCGTCTCTGAACACCCAGATAAGTTCCGCATTGTTGGATTAGCTGCTGGCAGGAATGTGGAGTTATTTGCGGCGCAAATTCGCCAATTTCGCCCGGAAATCGCCGCCATTTCCGCTGCTGATAAATTACCAGAACTCAAAGCAGCCATTAAAGATTTAAATCCCCAACCCATTTTACTGGCTGGAGAGCAGGGAGTGATAGAAGTTGCTCGTTATGGCGATTCTCAAACCGTTGTTACTGGTATTGTTGGTTGTGCAGGTTTATTACCGACTATCGCCGCCATTGAAGCTGGTAAAGATATTGCTTTAGCCAATAAAGAAACTCTGATTGCTGGCGCTCCCGTAGTTTTACCTTTAGTGGAAAAACACCGAGTGAAACTATTACCAGCAGATTCCGAACATTCCGCCATTTTCCAATGTCTCCAAGGTGTTCCCAAAGATGGGTTACGGAAGATATTACTTACCGCTTCCGGTGGTGCTTTCCGAGATTGGCCTGTAGAAAAATTAGCAGCGGTAAAAGTTGCGGATGCCCTTAAACATCCTAATTGGTCAATGGGACGAAAAATCACCGTAGATTCCGCAACTTTGATGAATAAGGGTCTGGAAGTCATTGAAGCTCATTATTTATTTGGGGTAGATTATAACAACATCGAAATTGTCATTCATCCCCAAAGTATTATTCACTCATTAATAGAATTACAAGATACTTCAGTTTTAGCCCAACTGGGTTGGCCAGATATGCGTTTACCTTTGCTTTATGCTTTATCTTGGCCAGAGCGAATTTACACTAATTGGGAAAGATTGAATCTAGTCAAATCTGGTGATTTAACTTTCCGTGAACCAGATCATCAAAAATATCCCTGTATGCGTTTAGCTTATGCTGCTGGTAGGGCTGGTGGTTCTATGCCCGCTGTATTAAATGCGGCAAATGAACAAGTTGTGGCGTTATTTTTGGATGAAAAAATTCAATTTTTAGATATTCCTAAATGTATCGAATTTGTGTGCGATCGCCATCAACATAATAACCAACAGAATCCCACTTTAGATGACATTTTAAACGCAGATCAATGGGCTAGAAAAGAAGTTTTTGCGGCCATGGAAAAAGTAGCAACACGACCACAAATAATCTCGGTAGGTTAAATATTTAAAACCCCCTGCTTTTCAAAGGGGGAAACCGGATTCTTCCTCCCCTTATTAAGGGGAGGGTTAGGGTGGGGTTAACCACGGCTAATTTTAGAAAGTGAAAGTAGTCCGTAAAGTACCAACGTATTCGGCACTGTTCTTGTCGTTATTCTCAGGATTGAAAATGACTATTACACCTGGAGTAACAAGGATATTATCAGAAAGCTTCACCTTGTAAAGACCTTCTAAATGATAAGAAGTGCTTGATTCTATACCTGTATCTTTTAGTTGATTGATAACAGAATTTCCATTTAGTTTAGCACCAGTGACTTTAGGTGAGCGACCGAAGATTAAACCCAAGGTATTACCTTCTTTACCGAAGTCTTTGATACCCAAAGTAGTAGCCCAGTACCAAACTTCAGCACTTCGTGGATCGCCTACTAAGGTACTAGCTGTTGTATAACCTGCCCAACCGCCCAGGGTGATATTCTTGGTGGGTTGCAGCGTACCTTGTATACCGTAGTTGTTAGATTC
>LJOT01000697.1 GCA_001672075.1 Anabaena sp. CRKS33 | reverse complement strand
TATCCGTCAGTTAAATCGCCGCATTGGTACAATGGACTCATCATTGATTCAACAAGTCCAAAAATTACCTGTTGCACAACTGGAGGAATTAGGAGAAGCCTTGTTAGATTTTACCTCAGTTACAGATTTACAAACTTGGTTACAATCTTTTAGCTAATCTTTTTCAAAAGACCGTTTATGATGTTTTCATGACTTTATGAAGAATTGAAAACTTTTTGATTTTTCCCGCCGAAAATTGCTATTAGGGGCTTGACAATTGATTTTGAATTTGTTATCATGGACTTGATAAGGAAGAACTATCTTCAAATTTTATTTAATAGACAGAGGCCGAGTTTAAAGATGCTTGACATAAAACCCTTGTAGTAGAGACGTTCCATGGAACGTCTCTACTTTTTTGGAGATGTCTATTGAATAGCGATCATTCCTAATCTTGACTCAAAGGTATTTTACCGGAAAGTGCGATCGCTACTTCCTGAGCCAACAACCCCAACGCTTCAACCATTCTGAGCCATCCAAATCAGAAAGCCCAAAATTTGATCAACTGGTGGTAATGAATAATCATTCAAGTCAATGTTTACAGTTTGTCCTTCTAGTTGAAGAAACCGCCAAACCGTACCACTTGTCACCGTTCCGTAAATTGTGGAAATTGGCTGCTGCTTCTGTTGATTAAAGCGTTGTGCTGCTACCATTTCGGCTAAACATTGTCCCAGTCCTGGTTTCAGGTCTTCTTTCTTCGCTTCCACCAAA
>LJOT01000401.1 GCA_001672075.1 Anabaena sp. CRKS33 | reverse complement strand
ATTCTCGCAGTATTCTCCACAGTCATAGCAAACAAATCCAATTGCTTACCCTCAAAAGACGTATTATCCAAAGTATCCACAAAACAAATATTTTCAAACTCCTCATACACCCCCATTTTCTGCTTATAGGTAAATTCAATATTCAAATTCGCAATATAATAAGGTAAAATAGCCACCTCATTACAATGAATCTCATATTTATATTTGTGCTGTAAACTATGGGTTGGTAAATAATCAATTAACTCCGTAATAAAAGTCCCTGTTCCCGTCGCAGGATCTAAAATCTCCACATCTTTATCTGCTAACAACTTCCCAAAATGTTTATGTACTAAAAAATCTGTACTCTCTATCATAAACCGGACAATTTCATTCGGAGTATAGACAATTCCTAACCTATCCGCAGCTTTGGGATTATAAGCTTTATAAAAGTTCTCATACAATGCTTTGAGAAACTTCTGTTTTTCTTGATGATTAACAATATTCGCAGCAGTGCGTCTAATTACTGCATAATATCTTTCAATACTTCCTAAGGTATTTCTCTTTAAACTTCCTGTAAAAAAGGTAGAAATTACCCCTTGTAATTCCCGCGCTACGTTATTTTCTTGATGAAATTGTGACTCACTAAATATATTAATAAAAATGTCTTCTGTTAAAATATGTTGAATAATCATTTCCTGAATATCTAATAAGGTAATTTCAGGATTTATGGACTTTTGACAAATATTAAAAAACTTATTTCTAGCGTTTTCAAATAATATATTATTACCCTCTTGACATTTTATCAACTTTCTGAGAGAATCTAAGATAATGGGTAAATCCTGCCTAAATGTATCTATTGCTTCCCGAAAGTCCCGCACTTCAGGACGGACATAATTAATGAAGTTATTAATAATACCATCTACCGCATCCGCATCGCCCATAGTCACGCGCTGAGTTTCTTGTCCAGATTGAATTAAAACCGCAGTTTGAGAGTCTTCAAATAAAATATTACTATCGGGATAACCTTTATTTAATTTTTTTTCTATTTCCTCGTCTAATTTGTCGTATTGGTCTTTACTTTCCCAGTAACCCCAATCTAAGCGCAAAGCATCTTTGATTGTCCCGTCGGGATAAACAATTTTCCCATTGGGTAGTTTGTAATCTAGTTCGGGAATGAGGAGAAAATCACGGGGTTTGCAATATTCGTTTAAGAGGTTTTGGAAAGCGACGCGAATAGATGTTTCCTTGCGAGAACCACCATATTGAATGATTTTTTCTACTTCCGCTTGGTATTGGGTAACGAGGAGTCTGGACATAGTTGAGGAAATAATAGGGCTAATTAACAGAATATTTATGAATATATTACTAAAATATTACTACAATATTAACCGACCCTAACCCTGTCCTTGTTAAAGGCATAGGATCATGAGATGTTTTTACAAAGCGATCGCTCATATTAGAGTATCATCTATAAATCATCATTTAATTTTTAACTCTTAATTTTAATTTACCTGTGTATTATACCCTAGAGCAAAAATATCAACGTATTCAAAAAGAGTTAATGGCTGGGGCGCTTGCTTTGGCTTGTATTTTTTTAATTGGCACTTTATGGTATTCTCTAGTGGAAGGCTGGTCATGGGAAGACGCAGCTTACATGACTGTAATTACCCTAGCTACCGTCGGTTATGGGGAAACTCACCCCTTGGGTAGTCGCGGTCGTTTGTTTACCATAGCCTTGATTTTCATGGGTGTGGTCAATCTTGGTTATATTGTCAATAGGTTTACAGCCGCAGTCATTGAAGGCTATTTTTTAGAAGGAATTCGACTCCGACAACAAAGGCGTTTAATGGAATCATTGTCAGGACATTATATCATCTGTGGATTTAGTCGCACCGGGCGACAAATTGCTAAGGAGTTTCAAGCTGAAGGTGTTTCTTTTGTGGTCATTGACTCAGAAATTGAATCCGCACAAAAAGCCCAGGAACTTGGTTATATTGTTTACCAGGGTGATGCCACATTAGATGATAGTTTACTCAAAGCTGGTATTCTTAAAGCAATTTGCATTGTGGCCGCCTTACCTTCAGATGCAGAAAATTTATATACAGTCCTATCAGCAAAAACCCTTAATCCTGGTATTCGAGCGATCGCTCGTGCTAGTACAGAAGAATCATTACAAAAATTACAGCGTGGCGGTGCAGATGCAGTAATTTCACCGTATATTACTGGCGGTAAACGCATGGCCGCAGCAGCCCTCAGACCGCAGATTCTCGACTTTGTAGACGGGATTCTCTCCGGTGCAGACAGAGAGTTATATATGGAAGAATTTTTACTAGATATAGCTAGGTGTCCCTTCATTGGTCAAACTTTACAAAAAGCTAAATTGCGATCGCAATCCGGGGCTTTAGTTTTAGCAATTCGCCGCGTTGATGGTAAACTCATTGGTGGACCAACTGGAGACACGGTGTTAATGTCGGGAGATACTTTGATTTGTATGGGTACTGCTGAACAATTACGGGGTTTAAATCAACTTCTCGGCCCTATCAATTCCCAACCATTACGAAGACCAAAAAATAACTAAAATCAAACCCAATACTCGTTTTTATTGGCAGAATATAAGTTAAATATAGATTATATTAACCACGAAGACGCAAAGAGCGCGAAGGAAGAAGGAAAAAAGAAGTTGATCGTTAATAGTATAATTACTGTAAAATTTGTATAAGGCATTACGATACTAAATTTTACAATCCCAGTATGACTAAATCTTGTGGTGCGGGCATCCTGCC
>LJOT01000696.1 GCA_001672075.1 Anabaena sp. CRKS33 | reverse complement strand
AACTAAATCAACTTGACTACTGACTGCTTCAGTAGGTGCTGTTATTTGTGATATTTGTAGCAAAATTATATTTATACTACTTATTTCTAATATTGTTGTCATTAACCAGACTCCTAAGATCAATGCGTAATTCTAGCAAACTATCCAACTTTACTTGCTTGTGGTCAGTCTGTTTAGACAAAATATTATCAGAAAGGTTAATTTTGATAAAACAAATTCAGAGTTGCTGAGATTTATTTTGGAAATAATAATCTTAGTAATTAGAAACTCTATATATATGGACGCACTATTTTCCACCATTAACATCATCATACCCCAAACTCAAAACACTGTCAAGCCCTCCGGCTGAAATTACCAAAACTCGTAAAATTATTGACAAAATTCTCAATAATCATGAGAATAGAACCCTGTTTATTGAGAAAGTTCTTTTTTCCCAGAATCTTATAGAAATAACTTATATCCCTAGAACAAAATATCCAAATTATTTAATCAATCTTGTATTTCCAGAAGTTGCGGTTAATATTTCCCTACTGTGGAGATTTATTTTGGAAATAATAATCTTAGTAATTCCAAACTCTATATATATGGACGCACTATTTTCCACCATTAACATCATCATACCCGAAACTCAAAACACTGTCAAGCCCTCCGGCTGAAATTACCAAAACTCGTAAAATTATTGACAAAATTCTCAATATTCATGAGAATAGAACCCTGTTTATTGAGAAAGTTCTTTTTTCCCAAAATCT
>LJOT01000695.1 GCA_001672075.1 Anabaena sp. CRKS33 | reverse complement strand
GATCCTTGCTACAAAGCGGTCTTTTCTGACCCAGGTTGGGACGGTCTACCACTTCTTCTAACATACCTCTAAGATACAAGGTTGGGTTAAGCGACAGCGTAACCCAACAAAGTCCTAACAATAAAGTCCCTAAGTTATTGGGTTGAGAAAACCCAACAAAGTTATTAACTAAATAGGAAAGTACCTCCAAACAGGTTTAAATTCACATTGGTGCTATTAAATTCTGATGTATCGGATAAGGTAACTAATAACTGACCAGCACCAAAACCAGCATTACCGCTAATACCATCCCCAACTCGTACTAATGTAGAAGTACCTGATGTAATTACATCAAAATTGGCAATACCTGTAAAGTTCAGTTTATCGCCACCAACACCGCGCACAAATTGGTAAACTGTATCTGTACCCTCACCAAAAACGTAGTTAACGTTATCTACAGCATTATCGTTTGAACCCAAATACAGGTTATCATTACCACCACCACCAATTAAAGTATCAGCGCCCGCATTACCTGTGAGGGTATCATTTCCTAAACCACCTGTGAGAATGTTAGCTGCTGTATTACCTATAATGCTATTATTGAGGGTGTTACCAGTACCGTTAATAGCGGTTGTTCCCTGTAACGTTAGGTTTTCTAGGTTGGCGCTGAGAGTGTAAGTTGCTGCGGTGCTGAAAACGCTATCAGTTCCTTGATTTACTGATTCCGTGATGATATCTGCTGTATTGTCCACATAGTAGGAGTCATTACCT
>LJOT01000400.1 GCA_001672075.1 Anabaena sp. CRKS33 | reverse complement strand
ATAGAAAGACAACCTGATAAAGTCAGTGGTGCATGGGTATTTCGAGGAACAAGAGTTCCCGTTACTGCATTATTTGAAAATTTGCGTGATGGTGCAACAGTAGATGAGTTTTTGGAGTGGTTTCCCCCTGTACAAAGATCACAAGTTGAAGCTGTACTTAATTATGAGCTTGAAACATTAGCTGCTTAGATATCATTAGATATGAAAATTCTTTTTGATCAGGGAACTCCAGTACCACTACGAAAATATTTAATAAACCATTCTGTAACAACAGCTTATGAAGAAGCATGGTCTAATTTATCAAATGGAGATTTACTAAAAGCTGCTGAAAATAAAGGATATCAAATACTTGTTACCACAGATCAGAATTTGCGTTATCAACAGAATTTGAGTGAACGTCAAATTGCAATTGTTGTTTTACTATCAACTTCATGGCCAAAAATTAGAACACAAGTTGATCAGGTTTGCTCTATTATCAATACAATTGAATTGGGTGATTATCAAGAAATTTCTATAATCTAAAAATCCTGATCCTGAGAATCCTTAAATCCTGGACATGATCTCGACTTACTTAGGCAATCTCAGTACAAGCTTAACTAAAGTTAATATTATTAGGCGATCGCTTATCTAGTAAAATCAAATATCATCAGGATAGATACCTAATGGTCTTAAATAAACCACTAACTTCCCCTATTGCTACTCACAGTTTAATAGTATCGGGTTTTCATGCCTTATCAGACCCCATTAGAATCAGTGTTATAGAACTTCTGCGTCAGCGTGAACTCTGTGTATGTGATTTATGTGATGCTTTAGAAATAAATCAATCAAAACTTTCTTTTCATCTCAAAACCCTCAAAGAAGCAAGTCTAGTAAATTCCCGTCAACAAGGACGCTGGATTTATTACAGCTTGAATACTTCTCAGTTTCAGGTTCTAGAAACATATTTAGCAGAGTTTCATCTGAATTATGGGGTTTTAACTCCTCGTTCCTGTTGTGAGTAGCGGGGAATTAGACTCGGTACAAATTTATTCTAAGTAGGTTTTTCTCGTTCCCATACTCTGTATGGGAACGAGATAACGAGATGACTAGATAGAACAAATCCCTGCAATCTTGGAAGACTACAGAGATTTGTTTTTTATTCATTTGGTGGCGGGAAGTGGATTTGAACCACTGACCTTCGGGTTATGAGCCCGACGAGCTACCAGGCTGCTCTATCCCGCGTCGCTTTTGTCGTTTTCCTCTCGACTTCTTTAATATAACGCAAAGTCAAAAGTTTGTCAACTATAAAAGCGATAATTCTCCAACTACTTCCAAACGCTTGTATTTCCCCAGGTTCATGAATTTTTCGGCCAGACTTTGGGCTATGCTGGGGGTAATCCAACCCATTTGTTGGAGGAGGTGAATAGCTACGGCGTATTTGGCGCGTTTTGAGCCATCCATGACTTTAATAGCTAATCCCATACCTTCCCCAAGTCTGCTAATACACTGCACACCTTCTGCACCAGATTTACTAACTAATTCGCTGGGAGTTAAACGCATCAGTTCTGTGTCAAATTCTCCTTCACCAGCCACCATTGTGGGATGATGGTTCATAGCGCGAACAATGCGTTCCATATCTACGCTATTGCTAGAAGCTAATACAGCATATAAAGAGGCCATTTGACTGAGTTGCATCAGATATGTGGGTGCGCCACAATCATCATGGGCTGTGAGAAATTCTTCTGCTGGCATTCGCAGCAATTCTGCTACTTTGGTAATAATTAACTGTTGAACTGGGTGTTTCCGATCCAAATAGTTAGTTAAAGGCCAATGGCGTTGTTGACAAACAGCTAACATTCCTGCGTGTTTACCAGAGCAGTTATATTCTAATTGACTGCTTTTACCTTGGGGAATTGGGCAGTGTAGAGCATTTGCGTCAATATCTGCCCGCCACAAAATATTAAATACCTGTCTTACCTGTTCTATGCTGCCTTTATGGGAACTGGTAATAATGGCTAAGTCTTTGTCACTCAAACCATAGCGTTCTAATGTGCCTGTGCTAGTGATAGCCAGGGCTTGAAATGGTTTGAGTGCAGAACGGACAAATGCAGCAGTTTCAGCGTTACCAGCTACAGAAAGAACCCGTCCCCGGTCGTCGCTAACTACAGCCTGGACTAGATGCCGAGATTCAATAATACCTTCCCGCAGTAACCGGACTTCCAGGGCTGCGGCTTGAGTTCGTTTTCCCATTGTCATCTAAACCTCCAGGAGACATCCACCAAAACTGTACTCAGTTTGGTGATGGGAGGAATGGAGGATTAATTGTGAAACGTCCCTTGAGTAATTTTGGGCGCCAGCACAAACAACGAGAGGGACAGTTGAGTAATTAACAAATCTTTGATTTTCCATATTCGTAACCGTCCTTTTTGTGAATTGATTTACAGTATTTGTAAGAGATACCTTGAATCAGTCCAAATACCGTTGAGATATTGAAACTACCGCTAGTCCTCACTGCTACTCGTCCAATATATGCCCCAATCCAATTTCTATTGAACTTTGTTAACCCTCCTGAACCTGTTTCTACAGGTAATTCGGTTGCTTTGAAAACTTCTAGTAATGCCAAGCGAGTCGTGTTTACTGCTGCTGCATCAGCCAGTGGCCTTTTAGCTTGCTTCAAGATTTTTTCCAACTTTGAAGGGTCTTTTTTGAGAAAATCTTTGATGTCTTTCGTTCCCTTTTTGGTGTTACACTTTTCACAACTTAAAGTGAGATTTGTAATTGAATTA
>LJOT01000694.1 GCA_001672075.1 Anabaena sp. CRKS33 | reverse complement strand
GGCTTCGCTACGTCCGGCAGCAAATAAAATCATGCTTTGATGAATACAGTCTAGTGTGGTGTTACCTAGTTGGGGTAGGTTTTTTTCACCCCAATCTGTATCTTCTTCTGTTTCCGTGATACCTAGCACTGCGAATAAGTTGAGTTGTTCAGGTTCTTTCTTTTTGCCTTTTTTACCTTTGGTTTGACTGGGGGTTTGGGCTTCTTCTTTACCAAATAAATATTGTGTACGTTCTGATACGGGTAAGAGTCTGGCGGTGCTGCCTTTGACTTCTACTAAGCGGGTAAGTTGTTCTAAATGCACCCCTAGTCCTTGGGCTATTTTCCGGGCTGCGTCAAATTCTAGGGTGAAGAGTGCGGTGTGCGGTGTGCGGGGTGCAGGGTTATCTTCTTCATCCTCTTCTTCATACTCCCCACTCTCTAACTCTGTACTCCGCACTCCTGTGGAAAGTGTCCATAACCACATAGCGGTGAGGCGGGCATCTTCTTCAAAGCTGGTGGTATCGGCGTTGGAGAATATCATACTCAATGCTTCTTTGGAAACTGCCGCCCATACGTATTCTAGGTATTCTTTGAGGGTGACAGGTTCGCCGGAGGCTTTTTCTACGCGGTCGTAGCGGGAGAAGATTTCTAAAGCCGGTCCCAAGCAAGCAAAGATGGCATCTGCACCGACTACGCCTTCTGATGCTAGTCTGGGCATCCATTCATGGATACGCTGGGGCAGTTCTTGCAATACGTCGCGCCAGTCGCC
>LJOT01000116.1 GCA_001672075.1 Anabaena sp. CRKS33 | reverse complement strand
TAGTTGACTGTAAACTTGATAACTTCCTTACCATCACGGTTTTTAATTACTCGTGCCGGTACACCCACCGCTACTGAGAATGGAGGAATATCTTTAGTAACAATAGCACCAGCACCAATAACACTACCTTTGCCGATAGTGACACCATCCAAGACTTTTACACCATCTCCTAACCAGCAATCATCCTCAATTACGATTCCCAGACGAGTAACACCTTGGCTTTTGATCGACTTACTTGGATCTGCAAAAATGTGATTATTAGCATATATTCCAGTATGGGCTGCAATTAAACATTGCTTGCCAATTTTAATATTTCCAGGTCCAGCAATACAAACACTAGGTCCAATAAAAGTATCTTGACCAATTTCGATACAAGTATGATTAAGTGACCCTATGACAACATTATGCTCAACAATAACTCCATTTTCTAGATGAATTCTATTATTTTCGTGTCCTCTTCCATCTATACGAACTCCTTTAAAAATATAAACTCTATTACCGATTTCAATAGAATCAGTGCCAATAAATTCAATGCCATCTTGAAGATAAACTGAGCTACCTAGCCGATAAAAAATAAATTTATAAAGTAAATTACGTAACTTGACACCACCAAAAATTGTTGGTATGTCGCCAATGAAAGTAGTTAAAAAAAGTTCTTGAAGCCGCTTAAACTTGGAAAATATTTGTACTTTGTTCATAACCTTATTGCTGCTAACTAATGTGATATTGGAGATGGGCAGAATTATGAAATGCCTAAAAAATCTGGATACCATATAACCATATATATTTCTATATCTGCATTTTTCATCAAACAGATTTATAGAAAAATAATATAACCAATATGAAAATCCAAGGCAATTTTCAATCTGATATTTACTAACTGGAAATTAGAGAAAATACTTTTTGATGTTTAGAACTGATATACTGAGATTTAATGCTTTAACATCACATCAAATTGCTAACTATTGCTGCACATAATTTAGCAGTTTAACAAGCTATTATAATTCAGATATTCAGTTACAAAATACCAAAATATTTATTTCAACCGAATTACATTTTTTTACGCAATTGCAAAATAGAGGTGAAATTTTATCACTACCATCAAAATGTAATTATTGAATTATTCATCAAATTTCCTGATAAGTACAATCACCTCAAATCAGGGGGGAGTATCTCCAACTTCTGCCATCACATTAAAATTAACCATCGGAGCAAATAAATAAATACTTCCCCGATTACTATAACGGCTTCTTTGCAGCCAATTTTTAGAATCTGCCGCTGTTGTAATCATAGTATGTAAAAAATTTACTTATGCACTTTTAATTTTCGTATAAAACGCCTTTATAGTGACATAAATAATGTCCTTCTATTATCTTAAAAGACATTTATGAAATAAATATGAAGTAATAGTAAAGTTTAAGGATAAATGATGAAGATTTAAAAATCAACAGAGATTTATCATTAATACAAGTGTAGCGGGAATGCTCTCTAAAAATGTATTTATGATCACAATTTTAATTTCCCAAAATATACTTTTCATTACAGCTTTTAAAAAAAATAATAGCGAGAATGGGGGGCAGAAGAAATAATTGTTTATTTGCTGTTGTGAAATCATGGTAGCTATCTCAGAGAACATTCAGAACCGATTAACTATACAAACTGTAGAAATTGCCCCCAATACCACCGCAATTCGCTCTCTTGATTGGGATAGAGATCGTTTTGATATTGAATTTGGGTTACAAAATGGTACAACCTATAATTCATATTTAATTAAGGGTGAGCAAACAGTTTTAATTGATACTTCCCATCAGAAGTTTCGTCAACTTTATTTAGATACTCTCAAAGGTTTAGTTAATCCTAAAAATATTGATTATATCATTGTTAGTCATACTGAACCTGATCACAGTGGCTTAGTAGAAGATGTTTTACAATTAGCTCCCAGAGCAACGGTTTTAGCATCAAAAGTGGCTTTACAATTTCTAGAAGGTTTGGTACATGAACCTTTTTCTAAACGCATTGTTAAAAGTGGAGATCGGATCAAAATTGGTCAAGATCATGACATAGAATTTGTGAGTGCGCCAAATTTACACTGGCCAGATACTATCTTTAGTTTTGATCGCAAAACCCAAATTCTCTACACCTGTGATGCTTTTGGAATGCACTTCTGTGATGATCGCACTTTCGACGAAGATTTAGAAGCAATTGAAGCTGATTTTCGCTTTTATTATGATTGTTTAATGGGTCCAAATGCTCGTTCTTTGCTAAATGCAATGAAGAGAATGGGTGAACTTGGCAAAATTAAAATTATTGCGAATGGCCATGGTCCATTACTTTATCATAATCTTGATATTCTGACTGAATTTTATCAGCATTGGAGTCAGAAACAAACGAAAACAGAAACTACTGTCGGTTTATTTTATGTTTCTGGTTATGGACATAGTGATCTTTTAGGACATAGTATTTCTGAGGGTTTACAAAAATCCGGTATCGGTGTGGAAATATTGGATCTTAGCACCGCAGAAAGCCAAGAAATTCAAGAGTTAGCAGGAAGATCATCTGGTTTAATTATTGGTATGCCTCCTACTAGTGCAATTAAAGCACAAGCCGCAATTAGTTCTCTATTAGCAGTTGCTAAAAATAAACAAGTAGTTGGTTTATTTGAATCTTATGGTGGAGATGATGAACCAATTGATACCCTGAGACGCAAATTTATTGACTTAGGTATTAAGGAAGCTTTCCCAGCTATTCGTATCAAAGAAACACCTAATGAATCTATTTATAAACTGTGTGAAGAAGCAGGAACTGGTTTAGGACAATTGTTAGTACGAGAACGCAATATTAAACAAATCAAAGCTCTCGACGTAAATATGGAAAAAGCGTTGGGAAGAATTAGCAATGGTTTATATATTGTTACTGCTAAAAAAGGCGATGTTAGTGGTGCAATGATTGCTTCTTGGGTAACACAAGCCAGTTTACAACCTTTAGGTTTTACTATTGCTGTTGCTAAAGATCGCGCTCTTGATAGTTTACTGCAAATCAATGATCGTTTTGTTCTCAATGTTCTTGAAGAAGGAAATTATCAAGACTTGAAAAAACATTTTCTTAAACGTTTACTTCCCGGTATTGATAGATTTACAGATGTAAAAATCCAAATTGCTAAGAATGGTTCACCTATTCTCAGCGACGCACTCGCATATATGGAATGCGAAGTTATTAATAGTATGGAATGTAGTGATCATTGGATTTTGTATTGCATTGTTAATGATGGTAAAGTTTCTAAACCAGATGGTATTACAGCAGTTCGTCATCGTAAAGTAGGAAATTACTACTAATTACAATAAATAATGGATAATAAACAATAAATAAATTTTTATTATCCATTTTTAATGGCATTTAATCCATGACTTATTTTTAATTGGTAATAATTTATTATCAATTATTAATTGTTTCTTATCTAGATAATTATTTACTCGTTGCAGATCATTAATATGTCAATTCCAGATTCTTTTTCTAACGCTGTTGAATCAGCTAAAAATTGGGTTTCTCAAGTTTTTTCACCTCAACAGGTATCTATGAATGATTCCCGACCCAGAGATGTACAAATTTTACCTATTGGTACTAACACAAAAGTTTTAAGAGCGCGGAGTAAATCACGACTCAGATTTGAAATTGAATATGCACTAGAACGCGGTACTACTTCTAACTGTTATTTAATAGAAGCAGATAAAATTGCTATTACTGACCCACCAGCGGAAGGATTTACAGAAATTTATTTAGAAGCGTTACAAAAAACAATTAATGTTCAAAAATTAGATTACATAATTTTAGGACATTTTAACCCTAATCGTGTTCCAACGTTAAAAGCAATTTTAGCAATTGCGCCACAAATTACTTTTGTTTGTTCTCTTCCTGCTGCTAATAATTTACGTGCGGCTTTCACTGACCAAGATATTAAAGTTTTAGTTATGCGAGGAAAAGAAATACTAGATTTAGGTAAAGATCATGTTTTAAAATTTTTACCTACTCCTAGTCCTCGTTGGCCAGAAGCACTTTGTACCTATGATCAAAAAACGCAAATTTTGTTTACAGATAAGTTGTTTGGCGCTCATATTTGTGGTGAAGAAGTATTTGATGATCACTGGGAAAGTTTTAAAGAAGATCAACGCTATTACTTTAATTGTCTTATGGCTCCCCATGCGACACATATAGAATCAGCTTTGGAAAAAATTTCTGATTTACAAGTGAGAATGTATGCGGTAGGTCATGGACCTATAGTCCGTACTAGTTTAATTGAATTAACAAAATCTTATCATGAGTGGAGTCGCGCCCAAAAAGATAGAGAAATATCCGTAGCACTTCTTTATGCTTCTGCTTATGGTAATACTGCAACTTTAGCACAAGCAATGGCACTAGGATTAACAAAAGGTGGAGTTGCGGTCAAATCTGTTAATTGTGAATTTGCTTCTGCTGATGAAATTCGTACTACTGTAGAACAAGCAGATGGTTTTATTATTGGAACTCCTACTATTGGAGGACACGCACCTACACCTATTCATACTGCTTTAGGTATTGTTCTGTCTACGGGTGATAATAGTAAACCTGCGGGAGTATTTGGATCTTACGGTTGGAGTGGTGAAGCTTTAGATTTAGTAGAAGGTAAACTTAGAGACGCTGGATATCGTTTTGCTTTTGATACTTTGAAGGTAAAATTTAAACCTGATGAGGTTACTCTTAAATATTGTGAAGAAGTCGGTACAGATTTTGCTCAAAGCTTGCGAAAGTCCAAGAAAGTTCGCGTTCCCCAACAAGCAGCGACCCCTACGGAACAAGCCGTAGGTCGGATTATCGGTTCTGTATGCGTTATTACAGCTAAACAAGGGGAATTTTCTACGGGGATGATGGGAGCATGGGTGTCTCAAGCTACTTTTAATCCACCGGGAATTACGGTAGCGATCGCTAAAGACAGAGCGATCGAATCTTTATTATATCCCGGTGGTAAATTCGTGCTGAATATCCTCCCTGAAGGTATTCACGTGGAATATATGAAACATTTCCGCAAAAATTTCCAACCAGGAGAAAACCGCTTTAGTAACTTCCCCACAGCGGAAGCGGACAATGGTTGTACAGTATTAACCGATGCTTGTGCATATCTAGAATGTTCAGTACAGCAGCGGTTAGAATGCGGTGATCATTGGGTAATATATGCAACTGTAGATAATGGTAAATTACTCAAACCTGATGCGATAACTGCTATTAACCACCGGAAAACAGGCTCATATTATTAATGAGGAGAAGAAGGAAAAAAGTGTTTTCTGGGTGGTTTTAGAAACCCTGATTCTTTGTCTTTAACTTTTGTGGGGTGGGCTTCTAGACCACCCAAAAATACATAAAGTAAATGCTTTATAGGTTAATTAAAGAATAAAAATCCGGTTTGTAATAAACCAACAAAAAACCCTAAAATACCACCTAAAGTCACAATTGCTTGTAATTCATTTCTGACAATTCCTTCAATAGCATCTTCTAGTTCAGCTGGTGATGTAGCTTTTACTCGTTCTACAATTACTTGATCTATAGATAAAATGGGAATTGTTTGGGCTACAATCATTTCTAAATCTTTCTCTAGATACTTTTCTAAAATTAAGGTCAAATCCCCAGCAACTATTTCTAAAGAAGTATTGACAGCTGGTGAATTACTCAAGCGATTTAGTAAGACAATAGATATCCTTTCCCAGTCAGCGGATTTTGTTAATTCTTTGAGCAAATCACTACCACTATTTTGCAGGTATTGACGTACATTATCTCTAATAGTTTTTCGCAGTTGACGTACAGTACCGACGGGGAGATTTTGTAAAGATAAATTCTGTAATAATCCCTGAATGCGATCGCGCATTTTTAGATCTTTAATTAATTCTTGTAATCGTTCATTGGTCACTTCTTTTTCATCTAAACAAAATGTCCGTAACCGGGTTAGAGTATTCTTTAAACCGAACAAATTTGCAACTACCCAATAAGTACCACTGGTTTTTTCTCGAAAGCTCTCATCAATAGCTTGAATTGTCCGATCTGTTAAAAAATCAATGATAATTTGTCGCAGTCTATCTGGTGGTAAAACTATCTCTAATAACCAATCAGCTAACCGGATAGATTGTTCTTCACTGAGTTGAAATTCTAGTAATACCTGATCAAATATTTGGTTAATTTGAGTTTCTAAAAATGTTTCCTGTCGTGCTAATACCCTCAAAAGACGCGGTAAAGATTCACCCAATAAATCCCGTAAAATTCCCGCTACAATTTTAGTAGTGCGGGGGTTTTTATCATCTTTAATTTGCTCAAATAGCAAACGTAATAACCAGAGAACTCCTCCTTGTAACCGTTCAGGTTGTAAAAGTTTCCGCGCTAGATTTTGCAGTTCTTCTGGAGTCAGTAGGGACTTCATAATCGCATTAGCAATATTTTGTCCTAACCGCTCTTGATTACTAGGAATTAACCCAGGAGTAAATGGTACTTTTTTCCCAAAAACATAAACTGGTTTGTAGGGACGAAACAGCATTTTTATGGCTATATCGTTAGTATAATAGCCAATTAATCCACCCAGAATTGGGGGTGATACATATAATAAGATTTGAGACAAATCCACGGCTTTTGGATTACCTAATTACTACTAATACTCCCATCATACCGTTCGCAATGGGATAGTGTCTAACTTCCTGAAAACCAACTTGACGCGCTAACTCTATCTGTTCCCTACCCGTGGGAAAGCGGTCTAAACTAGGGCTAATATAAGCATATTCTTCCTTTAAACCAAGATTAGTGGCTATAGGAACTACACAATTATCTAAATACCACTGTTGCACAGCGCGTAACTGTTGATGACTGGGACGATGAAAGTCTAAAATTGCAGCTTTAGCTCCTGGTTTAAGAACACGGTATATTTCTTGAAGACTTTGAGTGATGTTTTTAACATTTCTTAATCCATATCCCATAGTAGCTGCATCAAAATAATTATGATCAAAAGGTAAATTTAATACATCAGCTTCTACCCAATTAATCGGAGGTTGAGGATAATAATTTTTGCAGCGTTCTTGAGCATTATTCAGCAAATTAGAGGAAAAATCAACTCCATAAACCTTTCCTGTCGTTCCCACACGACGTGCTAAACGAAAAGTTAAATCACCAGTACCGCAACATAGATCTAAGCTAGTATCACCAGGTTTAGCAGCGCTCCATTTGACTGTCATTTCTTTCCAAATTCGGTGTTGTCCTAAACTTAATTGATCATTTAGTTGATCATATACGGGAGCAATGCGGTTAAATATAGTACGAATTTCGTTAGTCATTTTTCAGGAAAAAAGCACAATTTTAATTTAAACCTGATCATACCAACTGACGGTTTCAACTGGGCGATTTTTACCTTGTAGGGTGCGTTAGCGACAGCGTAACGCACCGTGAATAGATTTTTGTCAAAGGATAGTCTAGGAAAATTGGTAATTTAATTGGTAATTTACTTTTTGTCAGTCTCTAATTCTCCATAGTGACCAGCTTTAGTGATATAGTCGTACAGGTGACTCAATAATAGCCTATAACGAGTTGTTTAAAACTTATTGTACGCAGTTTTTTAATTGCTTTTTAAGAGAATTATGACAGAAATACAGCCCAATTCTCAAAATCTTGAGGATACAGCTACAGAATTATTAGTGAAACTGAGACAAAAACAGGGTTCTTGGGTGGAATGGGGACAAGCCATCGCTTACTTACAAAAAAACGGTTATAATCCTCAGACTATCTTTGAAGCAACAGGATTTGAACCAATTCAACAGAATCAGGTAATTGTTGGCTCTCAAGTTTATGCTTCTATGGAAAAATGTGGAGCATCAGCAGAAACATTAGCATATTACAAGCAAAAAAGCAGTGATGTGTTATATGAATTACGTGGACTAAATCAAGAAGACCGTGCCAGTACGGCTGATTTAACCTTTGAATACAAGCTTGATGCCGATGTAGTCAGAGATATAGCCAAAGCAGTTAAAGATTTTTCTTGGTTTCCTAATTTACCAGAAGGCTTCAGTAAACATCCGGGGGATGCTGTCGCTTATCAATCGTGGAAATTCGCTAAACAAAAATCTGACTTGTCCGAGCGATCGCGTTTAATAGCTAAAGGCTTACGCTTTGTCCATTCGGAGAGTGCTAGAAAGCAATTAGAACAACTATTAATGGATTTTAGCGTTGCGCCCAAAGTTGCTCCACCTATCCTCCCTTTTTACCGTCTTGAATCTGATGAAGACTTACCCCGGATTTTACCAGTCATAGGTGAGTTACCATTAACATCAGAAGACTTAAAAGCTGTACCATTGATTACGGAGATTCAACCATTTCGGATGGTCAAATTTGCGGGGGAACAAGCTTGGGTATGTTTACCAGGGTGGAAAGTGCTATTAAATGCAGAAGATCCCGTTGTAGTCATTGGTAATAGTGATATTTTTCCCAACCCTCATCAAAGCAAAGTTGAACCAATTATGATTGTAATAGATCGCGCTCAAAGAGAATGGGACATTTCCAACTACTTTGTTTTTGACAATGGGGAGAGTATTGACTTTCAATGGTTTGAAACTGCACCAAAAATTCCCTTATTGGGAAAAATGATTGTTCTAGTTCGGCCTAAGAAAGTTCTAGATGAAGAATTTACCAAAGATGCTTGGCAAATTGATGAATAATTGATCAAGAAAGGTAATAGGTAGGCTAACAAGAACCTACTAAAAATCATCTACTAATCAGGATCTAATTTATATACTTGGGCGGGCTAGAAGCCCACCCCACAAGAGAATGACTAATGACCAATCATCTATTATTAAACTAAAAGAAAATATTGCCGAAATTAGGGCTAAATTGCGTCCAGGACAAACGCAAATGGCTGATTGGCAATCGGGTCCATTGGCCGTGGCTGCCGTTCCAGGAGCGGGAAAATCAACAGGAATGGCTGCGGCTGCGGCCATTGCTATTGCTCGTCAATATCAATATTATTTAAATACAGGTAATAAAGAATATAAACAGTTAGTAGTTGTTACCTTTACCCGTTCTGCGACTGCGAATATTAAATCTAAAATTCGGGAAAATTTAAAAAAATTATCTTTACCACAAACAGGATTTGCAGTTTATACTTTGCACGCTTTAGCTTTAATTATTGCTAGTCGTTATCCTGATTTATCGGGTTTACAGTTAGAAAATGCGACCTTAATTACACCAAATCAAAGTCATAGATTTATTCATGTAGCGGTAGAAAAATGGATTTTTAATCATCCCCAACTTTATCTTAAATTGCTTGCAGGACAACAATTTGATGGAGAAGAAACGGAAAGATTACGTCGTCAGTCAGTCCTGAGAACCGAAGTATTACCAGATTTGGCTTATACTGTTATTCATGAGGCCAAAAGTTCAGGAATATTACCACAAGATTTATTAAAATGGAGTCAAATAAATCCAGATAAATATGATATTTTAAGAGTAGCAGCGGGATTGTATACAGAATATCGAGAATTTATGAAATTACAGGATTTTATTGATTACGATGATATGATTTTAGCTGCTTTGAAAGTCTTAGAAAATCCTAGTGCTCGTCGGATAGAACAAAATAAAGTTTTAGCTGTTTTTGAAGATGAAGCTCAAGATTCTAGTCCATTACAAACCAAGTTATTAGAAATACTAGCTAGTCAAGAAACATTAAATTTAATCAGAGTTGGTGATACTAATCAAGCCGTTAATTCTACTTTTACCCCTGCTGATCCAATTTATTTTCGGGAATTTTGCCAAGATTGTGAAAGTAAAAATAGACTAGCTAAAATGTCTCAAGCTGGTCGCAGTACACAAATAATTATTGATGCTGCTAACTTTGTTTTAGAATGGGTAAATAATCAGAACTTTGCTAAAAATAACAGCAGACAAACACCATTTATCAATCAGAAAATTTACCCTTTAGATATCAGTGACGGTAAACAAAACCCTGAACCAGTAGGTAGAGGATTAGAACTTTATACCCCCAAAGATATACATCATACAGTTGAATTAATTTCCCAAAGAGTAATTAAGTTATTTACAGAAAATCGTGAATCTTCCGCAGCGATATTAGTGCGAGAAAATCGTCAAGGAAGATGGTTAGCTAATGCTTTAGAACCAATATGTCAAGAGCATAAAATTAAGCTGTATGATGTGGGAGAAAAAGAACGACGTTCTCATGTTCCTCAAGAGATTTTATCATTATTACAATTTTGCGATCGCCCTCATTCCGCTGATTACCTCAAAGCTACTTTAGATGTGCTTGTAGAACGTAAATTAATACCTACCCAAGATATTAACACCCTAGCTACTGTTCCTGAAGAATTTTTATATCCGGGACTTTTAACCCCACCTCAAACAGAAATAGTTAAAAAAGCGGCTCATATTTGTCGAAGTTTACTCCGCGCTTATTTAGAATTACCTTTTTATCAAATAATTTCTTTTTTTGCTTTAACATTAAAATATAATCAAGGAGAATTAGCTACTGCTGACAAACTTGCAGAACGGGTAAATCAGCAAATTTTTAGTAATAGTTCCATGGGAAAGATGATATCAACTTTAATTGAAATTGTCAGTTCCGAAAAATTTGAACCCGTAGAAACAGAAAATATTGAAGAACAATATACCCAAAAAGGACAATTAACAATTATCACCATGCACAAGGCCAAGGGGTTAGACTGGGATTATGTATTTTTGCCATTTCTCCATGAAAACTTAATTCCTGGAAGATTTTGGATTCCCCTCCAGTCCCAATTTTTAGGGGATTTTAGCTTATCAGAAGTCGCACGCGCTCAAATTCGCGCTCTCCTTCATCAAAAACCCATACCTGATATTCAGCAAGCTGGAGAAGAATCAAAATCCCTGAAAATTGCAGAGGAATATCGTTTACTTTATGTTGCTATGACGAGAGCAAAAAAACTTTTATGGATGTCTGCGGCTGAAAACGCGCCTTTTACTTGGAATAAACCGGAGAATTTACAACCAACAACCCCCTGTCCAGTTTTTGCAGCTTTAAAACGCCAATTTATTCAAAATAGCTGCAACAATTGACAATTGATAATTATTAATTAATAATTGATGATTAGCAATGAATAACTAACAACCAAATTTTATGGTCGCAACTCCAAATTATAACTACATATCCCCCACAGAATATCTCCAAGGGGAAGAAAACAGTCCTATTAAGTATGAATACAGGGACGGAGAAGTCTACGCAATGGCAGGTGCTAGTAATACTCATGTAATTATTACTGGTAATGTCTTTGCTATACTGAGAAACCATCTGCGTGGAAGTGGTTGTCAAGCTTATATTTCCGATACAAAGGCACATATTGAGTCAATTAATACCTATTACTATCCTGATGTCATAGTTAGTTGTAACCAAAAAGACAAAGCTTTTCATAACTTTCTGCGTTATCCCTGTTTAATTATCGAAGTCTTATCCCCTACCACAGAAGCCTTTGATAGAGGTGATAAATTTGCTGACTACCGAAAATTAGCATCACTTCAGGAATATGTACTTGTGAGTCAAAACCGCATCAGTGTAGAAGTTTTTCGTCGTAACTCAGAAGGACAATGGGTACTTTATAGTCATGAACCGGGGGAAAATATCCATTTAGCAAGTATCAACTTTAACTGTTCTATAGCAGATGTGTATGAAGATGTAAATTTTGAAACGGCTGCTGGAGAAGATCTAATTATTTAAACTTACGTCACTGTTGTGAATTAAAAATACAAAAGTTCATCACTATTCATCATTTTAATTGATGACCACACCTTTTACAAAATTTAGCATCTGTATCATGAAAAGCTAAACCGCAACCTTCACAAATAGTTTCTACCTGATTTGCTGTTTTTACCAATCGTTTAATTAGATCTCCAATTTGCCAAGGAATCAAGGCCACTCCTGTTAAAATCATTAATACTGTCAATAAACGACCTAATTCAGAAATGGGAATCACGTCACCGAATCCCACGGTTGTCATTGTCACAATTGAGAAATAAAAGGCATCTAAAAAAGTGTTAAAATTATGGGGATTAAGTGGATGTTCGACTTGATAAATTAACCCAGAGAAAACAAAAATTATGGCAAATAAAGTAAATAATATTCTGGCAAAAATTACACTATCTTCGTTACTAATACTACCAATTAAAAATTTTTTGTCAATAAATCTCAGTAATCGTAAGATACGAAACCAGCGTAATAAACGGATAAAACTAATATCTGCTAATCCGATCAAAGATGGTAGAATTGCTATTAAGTCAATAATTGCATAAAAACTGAGAATATACTTAACTCTATCTTTCGTACTCCATAAGCGCAATAAATATTCCACAGCAAATATTATTAATATACAAGTATCTAATGTTCTTAATTCTAAGTGAGCATCTTCAGGAATACTATAGGTTTCTGCAACAAAAATCCCTGAAGATACTAACACTAATAAAGCGATAGTTAAATTAATTGCTTTACCTATAGATGTTTCTATATCTGTGAGGTAAAATTCCACTTTCTCTCGATTTATCACGATTTTTCATCCAAAAAATTATGGGGAATAATTTTAATTTTAAACTAAAAAAAACTCTTAGTTAAGTTATTTAGTCATTTGTTATTTTTCCCCAATTACCCATTAACTATTAACCATTACCATTAAAACCTTAAACCCACTCCACCTTGTAAAGATACAGCCATATTACCACTATTACGAGTAGCATCAAAGGCAATAATAGCATTACCAAAAATCACAGTATTGCTATTAGGAATAACGTAATCAATTCCTGGTTGCAGAGCAAAGCTAATTTTATTACCTACAGGAGAAACTGCATCACTACTATTGATGACTAATCCAGCACCTAAATAAGCATC
>LJOT01000693.1 GCA_001672075.1 Anabaena sp. CRKS33 | reverse complement strand
CTGCGGAGCGCAACGCTTACGCACTAAACAACCATAAAATTATTGAGTGCTTAATTTAGATTTTTTTGTTTTGTATTGTTGCTGTAATTCTAGATAATACTTAATTAAGTTATGCGGATTATGCTGATTATTTTCAGAAATTTGATGACGAATTTCTCGAATTTTTTGCAGTACGGAATCATCAATAGTAATCATTAGTTATCTTCCATTAATTCTCAAGGTGTCACGAGTGCAGGGACATACAATCCTAGCATAACATTCACTCGTCTAATATGTCCAAACTTGTTAGCGTTAGCTAAGTGGCGACAATTCCATGTTAACAGGAAATCACATTTATGATAGGATGCTATGGCAAGATGGAGAGCATCGCCTAAAGGATCATTAGGCATAACCTGATTTTGAATATAGGTTTGCACAATTTCAGCAATTTCTGTCTCTATATCTATCAACTGGATATCATTTAGAAGTTGAATGACTTCTTCTTTATTAGGAAAATTGCCTTTGTTAAGTTCATCTAAAACTGCAATACTTGTAACCAGTTCATATTTTTGTCTGACGTTATTCCACCAAAAACGAGTCCATTCTTTACGCGCTATCATATCCGGTTCAGTCCGAATTTCATGGTAAAAGCTGGGAATACTTGTTTCAATGTAAATTTTTGATTTCCTTATCTTGATCGGAATTTAGAAAGTTATGATTTTAACACGGAAAAAGCTGTAGGTATCGCACCCTCCCACATCCCACAACAGCGA
>LJOT01000692.1 GCA_001672075.1 Anabaena sp. CRKS33 | reverse complement strand
GTTACTATAGCTGGTATTGTTACTGTTTCTCCTCCTACCGTTGTCGTTGTCGTTGTCGTTGCTGCTCCTGCTGCTCCCGCTGCTGCTGCTGCTGCTGCTCCTCCTGTTGTTCCTCCTCCTCCTGGCAGTGCTGCTGGCGGCGCGGAAAAAATGGTAATTGTTGTACCAGTATTATTGTTGCCACTCTCAGTGGCAGGTGGGGGACCTCCAGCTTGGCTGGGTAATTGCCAGACGGCGAATATTAATGGACTCAGACCGAGAGCAAAAATGAGATTTCTGATTTTCAACATGATGATTCTTTAAATTCTAAATATTCTAGATATGGAAGTGTTTATTTAGGCAAGAAATTGAAACCATAACCAATGCTAAAGGCAAATATCGTGCCGCCCGTGCTATTATCTGTGAGATCCACGCCCTGGAGTGTAATGGTTAAAGGTATGGTTGGTACAGGAACTAGGGAAGCTCCAAGGTTTAAACCAACTCCACTCCAACCTAGACCCACACCAATTTGGGGATGAACTTGCACACCGACTCCACCAAATACACCAGTACTGGCATTACCTTGGCGGAAACTGCCACCCCCAACCCCAGCCGAGAAGGAGATGGGCATTTTATTCACAGAGTCATTAGGCTTCAAAAGCGAGTAACTAGTTACCACACCATAGGCACTGGAAGGTCCGGTAGGGTCAGTACCATAATTGGCAAAGGTATTCCAGCCAGCAGCTACACCAACTTGATTGGTGCCTTTAGCA
>LJOT01000115.1 GCA_001672075.1 Anabaena sp. CRKS33 | reverse complement strand
CCTATCTAGATTATCAATGATCACAACTAAACCTGTTTTACCGCGTTTTTTTAGTTTTTCTGTTGCGGGGATAAGCAATTCTTGATTAATTGATTCTAAAATTCCATTGGTGCGAGGTTCTAAATATTGTCGCAGTTGACTCCGCAATTTAGGACTATCCTTTGTTTTAGCGGTAATTTTGCCAATACCTACGGATAATTCCGCTTCAAAACCAATATCTAAGGGTGTTTGTAAAAGTTCCGCTATTTCTGTGAATAGATTTTGAAAGTATCCGGGTTTGAGTTTAATTTCTGCTGCTTCTAAACTTTGACTAACTTCACGAGCGATCGCTAGTAAAATATCTGTAATATCAATATCGGCTAAATCTAAACTTTGGCTAGACTCAAAATAAACTACATGAAATCCTGAGTCTTCCAATTCTGCTTTTAACCGTAGTAATTCAGTAGATTTACCACAACCAATATGTCCTGTAAATAATTGACAAGTGGGAATTTCAGGAGAAAGTAAAGCAATAGTTCTTTTAAATTCCCTAATAATTTCTGCACCCCGTACCTCGGAAAAATCAATATAATATTGTCTATCTTCAGCTTTACTTTGATCAAGAGTTTTGTTAGGGTTACAAGCTTGATAAAATCTTGTTAAATCAAATGTCATGGTAAATTGCCCGATAATCCTGATAATCACCCATTTATGATAGATATATCAGTATAATACATAAAATGATCAAATCAAACAAGAAACAATATTTATAATGAACAATAATGGACATTCCGCACTGAAAAATGTAATCTTATACCATGTACAATTGATTGCAAATTTCTGAGTTACAAAAATACTCCACCCCTGAGCAAAGATTGGGGAGGGGTGTACTTTATAAACCTAAAATAGGCTGTATTATTACTCTCTATTCGGGAAAAATTGCTAACTGTGTTTCTGTATCAAAAAAATGTAGTTTATCAGGTACAAACGATAGCCAAAGTTGTTCATCTACATTGATAACTCTATCCGGCGGAACTCTTACTTGTAAAGACTGTCCATCGGGATGGTGTCCATCAGGGTCAGCAATTTTCACAGATAAAAAAGTATCATTTCCCAGATTTTCTACCAAATCAACTTTTACTGGTAAATTTTTCGTAGCAGGTACACTCAAAGTTAAATGTTCTGGACGAATACCCAATATTAAAGTTTTACCATCATAGGCTTGTAAAGCATTTCCCCAAGTATCTGGGAGAGTAAAACGGAAATTAGCATGACTAATTACTAAAGGTGCGTGAAACTCCACTGGGATAAAATTCATGGGTGGAGAACCAATAAATTCAGCCACAAAGCGATTCGCAGGACGGTTATAAAGCTCTAAAGGAGGTGCGACTTGTTGGATCTTACCTTCTGACATAATCGCAATGCGATCGCCCATTGTCATTGCTTCAGTTTGATCATGGGTGACATAAATAGTCGTTGTTCCCAATTGATGTTGTAACTTGACAATTTGACTACGAGTTTCCGCGCGAAGTTTAGCATCCAAATTAGATAATGGTTCATCCATTAAGAATACTTGAGGATTGCGAGCGATCGCTCTACCTAATGCTACCCGTTGTCTTTGTCCTCCAGACAATTGTTTAGGTAAACGATTTAACAGAGATTCAATTTGTAATAAAACTGCAACTTTTTCCACTTGTTCCGCGACAATTCTTTCCTTTGCGGAAATATAGCGTAATTTTTTTGGTAACTTTTTCGTCAAACCTACCAATAGATTTTCACTCCATTGAGTAAATTTTGTTTTCCCTGCTTCCTGATCACCAAACTGACGACGTAAACCAAAAGCGATGTTATCATATACAGTCATGTGAGGGTAGAGAGCGTAACTTTGAAACACCATAGCGATATCCCTAGCTTTCGGAGGTAAATCATTAATTAGGCGATCGCCCACAGAAATGTTACCACCAGTCATCACCTCCAAACCAGCGATTAACCTCAACAAAGTGCTTTTACCGCAACCAGACGGACCCACCAACACCATAAATTCACCATCAGCAATGGTTAAATTAATGCGTCGTAAAACACTGACATCATCAGAACCGTCTGTGTGTCCCTTTGCAGATTTCCCACTGCGGGAGGGAAAGCTTTTATAAACGTTTTCTAATACAACTTTAGCCACGACAATTCACTTGACCACTTATTAATTTATAGAAGCGGAAAAATTCCACCCATACCCATAGTATACATTTTTTCTTAAAATCCAGATTCCCGACTTCTCCAAACAGTCGGGGATTTGAGTTCTGCTAAATAAGTGAACGGAAAAAACCGACATAAATAACGAACAGTAAAGTTGCTGGAAACCTCTTTTCTGTTCCCTGTTCCCCGTTCCCTGTTCCCTGACTATAACGACAATTTTTAACGCCAACCTACTTAAATTGATTTTAATAATTCTTGAATTTGCTGATTAATAATATTAACCTCAAAACGTTGACTAGCAGTAATTTTACCATGATTAGCAATCATCGCCGTTTTTGCAGAATCTTGAAGACAATGATTAATTACTTGCGCTAATTCCTCTGGTTTTCCAGGTGTGACTAAAAAACCATTAATACCATCTTCTACTAATTCTATTACACCTCCAGCTTCAGCAGCAATGACAGGTTTACCGCACAGCATAGCTTCAATAATAACTCTTCCAAAAGGTTCAGGTGCGGTAGAAGTATGAGTAATTAAATCACACATAGTCATTAATTGGGGAATATCCGAGCGAAATCCTAAAAATTTAACTCGATTTTCTAACCCCAATGTAGTTACTTGGTGGTGAAGATTCTGCACATATTCCTGTTCACCAAATAAAGCATCACCGACTAAAATTACTATCACATTTTCTGGACATAGGGAAAGAGCATCAATTAAAATATGTTGTCCCTTCCAAGGAGAAAGACGGCTAAAATGTCCAATCACAAACTTATCTTCTAATTGGAGATTTTTCCTGAGATTTATAACTTCTAACTCATCAACATCATAATTTTTGATATCAAAACCATTATAAATAACATGAACTAAATTTGATTTTCCTCCAGCCTTTAAAAAAGCCATTTTACTAGCTTGAGAATTAGCAATTACCAAAGCCGCACAAACATTAATTAAATTAACAGCAACCCGGAGATTAGTTTTACTAAAATGTTCTAAAGAAAGAATATCATGTAAATGATAAACCAGAGGACGACGAGCCAATAAACTAGATATTGCTCCGACAATTAAAGCCTTTTGTGTATTAGCATAAATTAAATCATAATTCTTTGCTCTTTGCACCACCTGATTAATTAAAGGTATGATTTGTCCTAAACTGCTTAATGCTGGCAATAAACCACTGTCTTTATTAACATTAATTGGTTGAGTTGTGAAAACCTCCACAGGAATTTGATGGTTTTCGAGTAACTTTCTAAAATCACCATCTGCAAATAAACCAACCAGAGCATTTTTACCATAAGGTTTAGCAATATCTGCTAAACACAATTCAGCGCCACCAGGTTTACCACTTTGGTCTAAAAATAGAATTTTCATAATCAATTTAAGCTAAGAGAACTTGACGAACTTCTTGAGCGATATTCGTCCAATTATAATGTTTAATTGTGTAATTACGACATTCTTCCCTAGAAGGTAAAGGAAGTTTAGCTAACATAATTTGTGTTAACTTATCAGCGATACTTTCCACCGTGATTGATTCAGTAATTAAACCTGGAGAAAAGCCTTGTAAAATTTCCGGCATTCCGCCCACAGGGGTACATAAAACCGGAGTACCACAAGCTAAAGATTCAAGAATAGCTAACCCAAACCCCTCAAAAGATTGACTAGGCATTATAGTTAAATCAGCAGATTGATAAGCTAGAGGTAAATGTTCATCAGGTAAAAAACCCAAGAATTTGACATGATTTTCTAAGCCTAATTCTTGAGTTTTTTGTTGAAGTAAAGCCTGAATATGACCACGGCCAGCTATTGCTAACCAAATGTCAGGAACTTGTATTTTAATCATAGCAATGGCTGCTAATAATTTATCAATTCCCATTCTATGAACTAAGCGACGGGAAGTAAATAATATTCTTCTATTACTTGGCCAACCTAGTTTTATTCTTGCTTCTTGACGTGATAAATTGTTTTGAAAGTGATCAATATCAACTCCACCAGGAATGATGTGAATTTTCTGCCAGGGAATTTGATATTTTTGATGTAATATCTGACCAAAAGCTTTACTAAGAACAATAAAGCGATCACACCGATTATAAGTGCTTTGTTCTATTAATTTTTGTTTTAGCCAAATACTAAATTTTTTATTAATTACTTCTTCTTGACTTTCCGAAGCCCAAGGACCATGAAAGTTAAAGGTAACAGGTATTCCCTTGGGTAAGATGTCTAAAATCGGAAAACTGTATAATGCAAAATGGAGATTGATTGCGTCAGGTTTACCTAATCTTGTTTTTTTAAAGTTATTACGAATTGAGAATAGTCTAGAACTAATTTTACTATCTGGACTAGCTAAATTAGTTAACTTAATTTGTGTATTTTTTGCATCTGCTGGTAAACCAACTCCACACAATTCTATTTCATCTTTCTGTGCTGCTAATTTATGAGTTAATTCATAAATATATCGTTCCAACCCTCCGGGGGTTTTAGGAAACCAACCCGTACCCAAGGTCAAAATTGCCGCAGGTTTTGTATTAGATTGTGTATCTTTACGTTCCATTACCAAGGTCATTTTTTCAGTATTATCTTCTCATACAAAGCTGGAAATTAAAATCAGTTTAAATCTGAAAAATATTTTATTTCTATAAGAAAAATATATGAAAAAAATACAATTATTCCTGTATTGAGTATAATTTAGTTATTTTTCAAGTATATTGTATTGATTTGATGAAGTTTCGATGAAATAATATACAGATTCATGTTTATTGGTTAGTTTATGAGTAAGAAATGTAAATTAGAAGTTTTTCCAGCAGATTCTGCTGGCTTTGTATAAATTTTTAATGGTTGATTAACTGATAATCAAAAATTGCTATGAACAATAAATCATTTCAGCTTAGTAAAATTCGCCACAAAATTAACCAATATATTCATACTTTATTTCGGAGTAGATATTGGCGAAAAAAAATTATATTTAACATTTTACTTTGTATAACCTGTGGACTAATGGTGACATTCATAGGAATGAAAATGGATTTAGGAAATACAGCCAATACTAAAATCCAGCTAAAAAATAAAGTATCTAAAAGTTCTGAAATCACTTATACAACTTCCTGGTTAGGAAATACCATTGGTAATGGTAAATTGCGAGTACAAAATAATATTGAGGGAATGTATGTCAAAGATGACGGGACTATTTATACCAATAGTTATTGGGATGAAGCTGGTAGCGAAGCAGGAATTTATAAAGATGGTAAACCAATTTTAAATCTCGAAGATACACATGGTTGGAATCGTTTAGGAGGGAAAGCAATAACAGTAAATAACAAATATATTTATATTGCTATGTCTCAAGGGGGCATGGATCAAACCAAAGAAGATTATCCTCCCAAAGATCAAATTTGGTACTGTGTGAGACGTTATGATTTCCAAGGAAAACCTGCACCTTTTGCAAAAGGAAATGGCTGGGATAAAAGTATGTTAATTACCAGCCAAAGCAATCAAGTAACTGGACTAGCAACGGTAGATAATAAACTATTTGTTAGCAATGCTGCTGAGAATATGGTTCGGGTTTATAATACTGAAACCATGGAAGAATTGAATAGATTTACTGTAAACAATCCAGGAGATATTACAATTGATAAAAAGGGCAGTTTATGGATTATTGAAAATCAAAACAGTGGGAATTCTGGAAAAATTGTCAATTATTCTCAAACAGGCAATAAATTACCCCAAGAAATTATAGATATTGATAAACCATCAGCATTAGCGATTGATAATCGAGGTAGATTGTTAATAGGAGAAAATGGCATTAATCAACAATTGCTGATTTATAATATCAATAATCAACCAGTTCGTGTAGATAGTTTTGGCGATAAAAAAGGTATTTTTAGTGGTGTACCAGGAGAGGTAAAAACATCAAAACTCTACGGAATTACGGGAGTTGGTACAGATAGTCAAGGCAATATTTATATCAACAATAATGGTTTTAATAAATCAGGAACAGATTTAAGAAAATTCTCGCCATCAGGACAAATACAATGGCAATTACTAGGATTAATATTTGTAGATAATGCAGATACTGATCCACAAACAGATGGTGTTAATCTATTTACTAAACAAGAACAATATGTCATGGATTATAGTAAGCCTGCTGGTAAACAATGGACTTATAAAGCTTACACCGTTAATCCTTTTAAATATTCTCAAGATCCCCGTTTACATACATCCCCAGATGGTACTTTTGTGCGTCGTATTCAAGGAAAACCTTTTTTATTCCTGACAGATATGTTCGGCGCTTTTTTACAAATTTATCGTTTTCAACCCAATACAGATGGGAAAATTGCTATTCCTGCGGGAATGTTTGTTGGTACTAATAATGGAGGTAAATCTATTACTGGAAATTGGCCACCCTATCAACCAGAAAAAGGAGAGTGGATTTGGCGTGATATTAATGGCAATGGTGCATTTGAAAAAAATGAGTATGATAGTAGCGAAGACTATCCTTATATGGGAGGTTGGTGGGTAGATAGTAAAGGTGATGTTTGGAAAACTTTGCGAATTAAAGATGGTATTCGTCGTTATCCTTTACAGGGAATAGATAATAAAGGAAACCCGATTTATAGCTATAGTTCGATGCAAAAAATTAAGACTCCTAGCATCTTTAATGATTTGCGAAGAATTGAATATTTTCCCGAAACAGATACTATGTATTTATCAGGTTTTACTATTGAACATCCTGCATTTGGTGACGACACTGGAGTAGTAGGATCGGAAATTGTGCGCTTTGATCATTGGAGTCGGGGAAATCCTACCCCAAAATGGCGAATTGTAGTTCCTTATGATACTACTGGCCAGCGAAAAGTCTCGACCGCAGCTATGAGTATAGCTGGTGATTATGTCTTTGCAGTAACTGTTAAAACCGCAGAAGTATATGTTTATAAAGCTGCAACTGGGGAACTTGTACAAAAGATGAGTCCAGGTCCAGAAGTTGGTAATAAAAGTGGCTGGGTTGATATTCCCTACGGTATCCGTGCTTTTCGTCGTGCTAATGGTCAATATCTCGTGTTTGTGGAGGAAAATTGGCAAGGAAAGGTGCTTGTTTACCAATTGGCTATTTGATAAAGTTTCTGGCGATTATAAATCGTTACTACACAAACAAAGTCCACCTGCGTGGACTAACACAAAATTAAGGTTTTCAAACCGCTTGTGTAGACGCGGTTTATAACGAACCAGATATGTATTAATTTAAACAATTTTGACTTTTGATAACAGGGCAAATATTGTGCAAAAACTTATTAGTATCTTTTTATTAACTTTATATTTTCATGATAATTTAATCTAAAAAATAAATAAGTCTCCTAGAAGTTAATTATCATAATAATAGTGATTATTAGAAACTTATTCCCGATAATAATCAATGGTTATCATAAGTATTTGTGAACAACTTGAATGTTGTTTTGAATTAAACTGAGAATTATGAATAAAAATAAAGCATTAACCTCTTTAGAAAAAATTATGCCTAATAAACTGCTAAATCAGATGCAATATATTCATTGCAGTTTAGTTTCATGGTGGATTTTAAATTGGGGAAGTCAGCCTTTAAAATTTTCGGAAAAATCAGCAATGGTTTTTGCTCCTCATCAAGATGATGAAACCTTTGGTTGTGGAGGTATGATTGCACGGAAAAAGGAACAGGGAATATCAGTAGCTATAGCTTTTTTAACTGATGGTAGAGGTTCTCATGGTTTAGATACAGATGCTCAAAATCTTATCCATATTCGTCAACAAGAATCTTTGACAGCGTTAGGTATTTTGGGAGTAAATAGTTCAGAAATTCATTTTTTGAACTACCAAGATGGCAGTTTATCAACTCTCAATTTAGAGTTAAAACAACAGATAATTACTCAAATTTCTGAACTACTAAAGATTTACCAACCAGGAGAAGTTTATTTACCTCACCGCAAAGATTGTCATCGAGATCATGAAGCTACTTATAGCTTAGTAAAAGAGGCAATTAATCAAGCTGGAATTATAACAGAAATATTCCAATATCCTATTTGGATATTCTGGCGATCGCCATTATTTATTCTCTTGAAATTACAAGATATTGCCGCAGCTTATCGCTTTTCAATTACATCAGTAAAAGAGAAAAAACAAAGGGCTATTACTGCTTATCCTTCCCAAATTCAGATGTTACCCTATGGATTTATCAAGAGATTTTTAAATTCGGAAGAAATATTTTTTAAATCTGAATCTTAGTATTTAATATCTCAAGTGATGTTCATATTAAATTAACCGTAAATAATTACAGTGGAGAAGAGTTAAATGCGGATTTTACATATTACTAATCATCTGCAAAAAATCGGCAATGGTATTGTTAATGTAGCCGTAGACTTAGCTTGTTTACAAGCACAAAGTGGTTTTGATGTTGCTGTAGCTTCTGCTGGGGGAGAATATGAAACATTATTAGCAGATTATGGTGTTAAACATTTTCACCTAAATCAGTGTCGGACACCATTAAATCTAATTAAAGCTACTTGGAATTATCGCCGAATAATTAAAGATTTTCAACCAGATATTGTTCATGTTCACATGATGACAGGAGTTATCTTAGCGGGAATTTTTAGAAAAAATCGAGAATATCATTTAGTCTCTACCATCCATAATGAATTTCAACCTAGTGCTGTACTAATGGGATTAGCAGATCAGGTAATTGCAGTTAGTAATGCAGTGGCTAATTCAATGATGAAACGCGGTATTCCATCTGAAAAATTGCGAGTGGTTAGCAATGGTACTTTAGGAAGTCCTCGACATAAAAAACTTCAAGATTATCAACCAGTAGCAATGCAATATCCATCCATAACTACTGTCGCAGGGATGTATAACCGTAAGGGTATTTCTGAATTAATTGAGGCATTTAAAATCATTGCTGAAGATTTTCCCGAAGCACGGGAAGCAGGTTGTGCAATTATAGCTAGTAATGTAGATGGGATTCCTGAAACTTTAGATCATAGTCAGGCTGGGATTTTAATCCCACCTAAAGATATTGGGACTTTAGCTAATACTTTGACACAATTACTGAGCGATCGCCAACTCTTAAATAAGTGGAAATTCCGCGCTCAACAAAATCTAGCCAGATTTCATGCAGCGCGAGTTAATGAAGAAACACTAGCTGTATATCGGGAATTAATGAGGAAATCCAATGTGATTAAAGTTATGGAAATCAGAAAATTAGTAACTGGTAAATAAATCACAAAGGAGCAGGAGAGAAAATAATTTTTGGGATTTTTAGGTATTAATTCCGTGGTTTTCAGCCAATCTTCTGATCAAGACTAAGATCCCCAACCTCTTCAAGAAGTCGGGGATCTTACAGGGGTTTCAGCTTTTATGAGGTACATCTTAAGTCCCCTCCTCGCACCCCCCTCAATCCCCCCGCAGCGGGGGGAAGAAAAGGATAAACTTTTGATATTGGAGGGGGTTGGGGGTGGGGTTCTTGTACCTCATAACATCGGGAAGTTCTGTATTGTTTACAAAGGAAATATTTCTACTTTACAGGGGGAGTCTTTTTGTAGTTTCTGTGACAACATTAGGCATTATAGAGCCTATAGTATTAATAAAATTTTGGGCATAACGCTGTGTAGAGAATTGAAGAGCGCGTTGTCGTGCTGCTATTCCCGCAGATTGGGCAAATTCCTGGTCGTCAAGATAGCGAAGAATGGCTGCTGTTAGGGCTTCTGCATCGTCGTAAGCTGTTAACAGTCCATTTACTCCGTCAGTGATAATTTCCGTTGGACCACCAGCATTACCAGCGATGACGGGTTTACCTAATGCCATGGCCTCAATAATTACAATTCCAAAGGGTTCTTGATCAGAAGCATGGACAAATACATCCATTGCTTGCACCCATTCTGGCACATTGCGCTGTAACCCAGCCATAATTACTCTATCACCTAATTTTAGATCAGTGATTTGTTGATTTAAAAATTCCTCATAATCCGGTTCTAGATCATGTTTACCACCAACTACGACACAATGGGCATCAGGATATTTTGCTAATACTTTGGGCATTGCTGCTACTAGTACGTGCATTCCCTTCCAGCGTTGCAAGCGTCCAACAATGCCGATTAAAGGGACATTTAAGGGTAAACCCAGTTTTTTTCTAGCTTCTGCGGGAGAAGGCAAAATAGCCGGATCAAATCGCTCTAGGGCTACACCAGGATAGACTAGGGGAGTTGGTCTGTGAGGCCAAATCTGTGCTTGTGCTTTTTGACCATCTTTTGACAGTGTAACAATTGCTTGGGCTGGTATGAAAGTTGCTAACCGTACTAACCAAGTTCGATCATAAGGAACTTCTAATTGATACCAAATAGCTGGTAAACCCGCTAACATTGCCGCTAAACCACCGGAAATATGGGTAATCCACATCCAGTTAACGATCGCATCTACACTTTCTTGACGAGCGATCGCCGCTATCCGTAAAATAGTAGCAATAAATCGGTGGATTTGGCGCAAACGACCACTAATCACAACTCGCGTATCAATACCCAGGTTTCTTACCTGCTCTACCATTGGTCCGTCTTCTAAAAATATTGCTAACCACTCTACATTGGCATTACGTCCTTGCTGCATTAAATCCCAAAACATCATTTCACCACCGCCTCGTTGTTCGGCTAATGGCATGATAATCATAACTTTCATAATTTTACCTGAGCGGCTGATCGTTAATATTTCTGGCAAAAATCCTGGTTTTATTTTGAGAAATTTAGATAATCTTGTCTTTTATTTAAGTTTTTAGTCCCTGATCTGGAGAATTTTGAGGATTTTGATAATACTTATGTGCTGCCATAGACATGGCAAAAAATCCCCACAAAATCATCCCGGAAACACTCAACATTCCACTACCAATAATTAGTTGTGAACAAGAACTAATAGCAATAGCGCGAGCAGCGCTGACAAAACTATCAAACCGCGCTTCCGTATATTGGCTAACAGTAATAATCATTAAGATTAATCCGCCCATATAAGGAATAGCCCCCAACCACCCCAAGGTAAAAAACATATCTAAAATGCCACTATCAATGACAACTACTTCTATTTGTCCGGTTTTTTCGTTAACTTTCCAGATATTTCCTAAACCATTACCGAAACTATTAGTTAACGCTAAACCAAGATTTCTCTCATAACTGCCTGATCTATCTTTTAAACTGCCATCTTGTTGCAAATTAGCAAAAGTTTCTAATCGAGAATTTACAACTTTAGCAATTGGTTCTATAGTTAGCAAGGGGATAACACACATCGCCATTACTAAAATGATTGTAATTAATCGCATTTGAATTTTAGCTTTTACTGAACCCATAATCATAATTATCCCCAGTAACCAACCGCCCCAATTAGTCCTAGCTTGTGATAGCAAAAACGATAAATAGCCTACGGCTGAAGCGGGAAAAATTAACGGACCTGAACTGGTGAATAATAATAACAACCCTGCTTGCATAACAGCACCAAATGGACCAACTGAATGCAGTGTACTCCAAACACGCATTCCAAAGGGGACAGGATTTCCAGAACTAGTAAAAAGTTTTGATTCTATTAGCCAAAAGCGATCCCATTCCGGTGCTACGACAAATTGATATATACCATAAGTTCCTATCAGCAAAACACACCAGAGAAATACACGCTGAATATTTTGTTTATAACTGGGATAATCTCGCCAGTTGATAAATAGGTGAAAAGCGAAAATAATCGGACTCATCCAGTCTAGAAAACCTCGGATTACTGGAATTGGTTGATTGTAAACTAGACCGATTAAAAAAGCATAGAATACTCCAATAAAACCCAAAATAAAAGGTAAACCTCCTTTACGAACTGCGCTGGGAAGATATTTTAAAAAAGTGGCTATGGTGACAAATACTACTAAATAAGGTGCTATGAGCATTTGACGGGTGGGGTCCCAGCCAACACGATAGTCAACTAAACGAGTCAGCAAAGGTGAAAGAAACCAGATCCACCAAGTGAAGCCAATGTAAAGTAGGGAATGGCGCAAATACAAAAATACAGCCACTAATAAAGCTGTTACCGGAAAAATTAGACGCAATAGGCCAGCACTAATAAAATAACTAGCTGTGATTAAAAATAGGAAGCCAAGAATGACTATCCAAGCCTGTGCTGTTCGTTCTTGAGGATAAAAGTTTTGTCGTAAAAAACTATTAAAAAGTATCGGTTTGGAAATCACTTTGATCTCGATTTTGTATGAATAAAAATTTGGATTTTGGCAAGTTTTAATTAATAGTCAAAATGGTGTTTATCAAGGTTAAATTTTGCCAATTCAATTCTATACTGTTGATATCCTAACCATCTTCCTTTTAAGGATGCTTGCAATTTTTTACTAGCAAGTTGTCCTTCTTGGGGAAATAGTCTCAACCATTGACAAATTCCGAAACTTTCCCTTGTACCTACTAAAATTGACCACAATAAAAAGACAAAGCGACGGATTGGAGAAAGATGTTCTAATAAAATTAGGGTTTCATTATGAACCAGGTTAATTAATGCAATGTCGTTAAAGTTGTGGCGTTGATCTTCATCAAAACGTTGGGCTGGATAGTGATCTACAGTAATACTGGGATCATAAATTATTTTCCAACCTGCTCGTTTTAGGGTGAGAGTAAAGGACATTTCAAAATGCACTTGTGCGGCAGTCCCTTTCATTCTTTTGTCAAAGCGTAATTCCCCAATCGCTTGGGTGCGAAAGCTCATATTCTCACCTTTAAGAATAT
>LJOT01000114.1 GCA_001672075.1 Anabaena sp. CRKS33 | reverse complement strand
CAGGAACGCCCCTTCTGGTGAAAACCAAGGATCAATCAGCACTTTAGCATTTCGAGTTTCTACTTGGAGGCCTGCATGACCGAGAGAAATAATTTTCATAGGGAATAGGGAATGTGTAGGGATAATTATCAGTATTTATGTTAATCTTCTTTTGCTTTTTGCGTTAATTAAGATTAGCTTCTTTAATCGCCCGAGCCGGCACACCTGCGACTACGCTGTTTGGCATCACATCCTTCATCGCTACTGAACCAGCACTGACAGTAGCCCAAGCACCAATTGTAACTTTTGGAAATACAATGCTTCCCAGGGCTATAAATGCTCCCTCGTTAGCTGTTGCACCACCAGCAAGGTGGGAGAGCGCTAGATGTACATAATCTTCGACGCAGCAGTCATGATCAATGCTAGATTTAGTATTAATAATTACGTGCGAGCCTATTCTAGAATAGGGCTGGACTATAGCACCAGCACAAACTACAGTACCTACGCCTAAATAAACTTCAGGATGAACATAAGCATAAGGATGAATTATAGTTATCCAATTAAGATTCAGTTTTTCTACTAAACGCTTTCTTACCTCATTTTCACCTATACCAATGATTGCATGAGAAAAGTTATCGGAGTTAAGCTCACCCACCGGACCAATAACCGGAATACCAAAAATATGCGTTCCCCTCTTTTGCAGATCATCATCATAAAAACCTACTACTTCATGTCCCGCTGCTATGAGTGTGCTTGCTACTACTTTAGCATGACCTCCCGCTCCAATCACAGCTATTCTTTCTTTATTCATAAGATTGTGAAATTATAGGGAAGTGACAATTAGATTTTCTACTTCAATAATGATGCTACTCAAAGATAAACCTACTCCAAACCCAGTTAGACACAACCGACCACTAATTTTATTTATGCCTTGATTTAAGGCATAACGACTAATGGCAATGGGGATAGATGCACTACTGGTATTACCTATTCCTTCTACAAAAATAGGAACTTTTTCTTCAGGAAGTTTTAATTTCTTACGGATATAATCAACCATAAATTTATTAGCTTGGTGAAACACAAATAAATCAATATCTTCATGGCTTAAATTGCAATTTTCTAAAGCTAGTTTGACAAGTTCAGGAACTTCTTTAATTGAAAATGAGAAAACAGCAGCACCATCCATAATTAAATCATTTTCACTTCTATGGCTGCCATCTTCTTGGATTTTAACAATTTTTGTATCTTCTGTAGTTGGTTTTTTCATACCACCAGCAGGAACTATTAACTTATTATAATCATTAGCAATAGTTCGCCAACAAGCTGTTAGTCCTTTGCCTTTTTCATCAAATTCTAAAATACAGGCAGCTGCTCCATCACCAAATAACAACCTCTCGGTTTTATCTTGAGGATTGACTAGCTTTGTAAGTGTATCTCCAACCACAAGTAATCCACATTTAATATCACGATTACTAATTAATTTTCCCAGAACAATTAGACCATGGGTAAATCCGGCACAACCAGCATTTATATCAAGGGTTAAAACACTTGTTTTTAGTCCTAATTGATCAGATAAAAGAAAAGAATTTCCGGGAATTAAATAGTCTGGAGTTTGGGTAACACACACCAGACAATCTATATTTTCTGCGCTAATATTTGTAGTAATGAAAAGGTTTTTTATAGCTTGGAACATCAGATTAAAAGCTGTAATTCCCTCACCAGCAACCTTTCTACTGTAAATACCAATTGTTTGACTAACTCTTTCTATGTCTTCATCATCTAACACATCTGATAATTGATGATTAAATTCAATTTTTTCAGGTAAAGCGATCGCAATGCCTCGCATACTGATATTAAGAATACTTGTTTTATTCATAGCATTTCTTTAACTTGAGAACGATTTTTTTTGTAGCGATGATTATGATGTTGATTAGAGTGTAAATAAACCTTAACTGGAATTTTATAACTTTGTAATTTTTCTTGACAATAGGATTGAATCAGTTGTCTCATTTTCCGTTCGTCAATTGATAAATCTGTTGGTTTAACTACAGCAACAACTATATTTCCCGTAATTGCATTTGCTTCACCAAAAACTGTTACTTGATCAATTTCCGGCATTTGGATTAAAATATTCTCTATTTCTTGGGGAAAGACTTTTAAACCACCGACAATAATCATTTCTGATTCACGACCAAGTATTTTAAAATAATCCCCTTTTGTTTCTACCACATCTCCTGTATTTAACCAACCTTGATCATCATAAGGATAGGGAGCATTCAAATAACTAACCATAGCTGAATTAGTTTTTATCCAGAGGATATTATCTACTATTTTGACTTGGTAATCTTCCCCACCTAATTTAACCCATTTACTTTGAGAACTTTCACTTTTAGTGGGTAATATTCCTAATTCTGATAGTCCATAAGTCTGTTTTAAACTTACACCAGGAAAAGCTTTAGCTAAAGCCAGTAATGTATTTTCTGGCATTACTTCTGTACCATAACTAATAATTTTCAAATAACTTAAATCATAATTTTTATAAGACTCTGACATCAAAAGTAAATTCAGAAAAGTTGGAGAAACTGGCAATAACTCTATATGACAACTTTCGATTAATTGGCAGATATTTTCTGGTCTTCTATCATCGGTTAATACTGTGATTCCTCCATTAGATAATTGATATAATAGAGTGTTGATTCCTCCAATGTGATCCAAGGATAAAAATGCTAAAGTATTAAGAGTTTTTTTGCCATGATTATATTTTGATAATAATTTATCACAATCATGAAGCATTCCTTTGGGTGTGCCGGTAGAACCAGAAGAAAATAAGATAATTCCCGCAGATTCCCCTCTCATGAATTGAGATAAAGTAGTATTATCTACAATGGTTTTTAAATCTTGAATTACTAACTTTTCCTGTTTATCAATTGACAGAATATACCTAAGATTAGCGATATCAAAATATCTCTTTTGTTCTTGCTGATTAATTACACCTAAAGGGACTAAGATATTTTTTAGTCGCGTGAGTGCGAAGAATAGGGCTATAATTTCCGGGGAATAATCTCCTTGAAAACCAACAACAGATTTTTCTATACCTTCCTCCGACAAAATATAAGACCAATATTCTATTCGTTCTAAAATCCAATTATAACTATAATTTCGATTATTCAAGATTAAAGCAGTTTTATGATCATAATCTGCGAAATAGGATAAAAATCTCTGAATATTATTCATGAAACACCTCCAAGATAAATAATTTGTCCTGTAATGTATTGACTAGCTTCACGAGCAAAAAAATCAATCACATTTTCCACATCTTTAAATTCTCCTAAACGACTTAAAGGCATTTTATTAACAAGATTTTGGATTTTTTCTGGAGAGACTTTAGCAATCAAATCTGTCATAATTGGTGAAGGTCCAATGACGTTAACTGTAATGCCAAATCTAGCAACTTCTCTCGCAAAAATCTGAGAAAATTCTTCAATAGCTGCTTTACTAGATGCGTAAATTGCCTCTCCTTCAATGTGCATAGGAACAGCAACAGAACTAAAGTTGATAATTCTACCATAGTTTTTTTTCATCATCAACTTGGTGCTTTCCCGCGACATATTAAAAACACCAATTATATTGATATCAAGTATTTCTTTAGCGGTAGTTTCTGGCATCAACATAGAAGGATTCATTGACGCGATACCTGCATTATTAATCAGTATATCTAAATGATCAAACTTTTTTCTAATTTCTTGTATAACTCCCTTAACATCATTAATGTTAGTTACATCTCCTCGATAATGATAGTATTGATTGTGTTGCAAAGACGATTCAGAACGAGCGAAACCACAAACAATGGCTTCTTGTTCTAAAAAATGTTTTGCTAAATGCAGTCCAATACCTTTGGTTGTGCCAGTAATTAAAACAATACGGTCTTGATAAAGACTATTTTGAAGATTTTTCATGGCAGATTACCTACTATATAATCTGTCAATGTTCTAATAGATAAAAATGGACTTTTACCCTGGGACATAGTATGCTCATTAGCTAAGGTAATATTAAGGTTAAATGTATCTGCAATATAATCTTCAATCAGGACAATAATATTGACAACGTGCATAGAATCAAAGGGCGAATTTCCTCCTAAAATTCTCGTTTCTTCATCTAATTTTTTTGGCAAATTAATATTTGACTTATCTCCAACTTCTGTAAATGCCCTTTTGATAATTTTCATAACTTCCTCTCTCTTCATCTCTAACATCTTCTTGTCCTTTATTATTAAAATTACTGACAAATAATTACTTGATTGTCATTTTTACAAACTAGATCAATGAGGTCTTTAATCGTTTTGCTCTCGACTATAAGATTAACAGGAATAGATTTCTGAGCATAACTATCAATAATTGATATTACCGATAATATAGCCACTGAATCCCAGGCATCCCCTAAGTTTTCTAATACTGTTTCTTCTGTAAAATCCACACTATTTATTTCCATCGCTTCACCTAATATTTCTAGCATTTCTTGACGATTTTTCATGTTTATACATCCTAAATTATATTTATTTACTAGTCTATCTAATAAATAAAAATGAGCAGTTATTAATAACTATACTCAATGCGTTCAAATATTCTCGTCAATTTGGCACTATGTTGATAAATGAATATTGAGGAATATCGAGAATCCAAAAAAATAAATTTGGCAACTTTTGAAATTCGGATTTGAGATTTTAGATTTCCAAGTCATCAACCCAAAATCTCAAGTCTAAAATATTCTAGAGTACCAAATAATCGGACTGTATTAATGGCAATAATTTATCTAGATATTCCCACCATTTCAACTTTTTCATGACGGGATTTATTTGTACAGATTTGACCGTTGATTAGATTCGCGGAATTAGCCATAATCTGCCCAGAAATGTCGATTATAGTTGGAGATTGAAACAAAGTAATCAAGGGTAAATCTACATTAAATACTGAGCGAATTTCCCCAATTAATCTCACTGCAACTAGGGAATTACCCCCCAAATCAAAGAAACTATCTTGAGTTCCCACGGTGGAAATCTGAAGCACTTTTTGCCAGATTTCTATCAGAGCTTGTTCAATATGATTTTGGGGTCTTATAGTGTTTAAAGTTGGGTTTCGTTCCTCAACCCAACCTACCATGGGAGCAGGTAAGGCCTTGCGGTCAACTTTATGGTTGGGAGTTAGGGGAAAGGTCTCTAGAATAACAAAGTTAGAAGGGACCATATACTCAGGTAAGTGGGAAAGTAAGTATTCTCTCATAGTTGTATGAGATGGTTTTTGTCCTGGTTGGGGACGAATATAGGCTACAAGTCGCTTATCTCCTGGGATATCTTCACGAACAATAATTACAGCTTCTTGTACTGCGACCTGTCGGCTTAAAATTGTCTCAATTTCTCCTAGCTCAATCCGATGTCCGCGTATTTTTACTTGAAAATCTATGCGTCCTAAAAAGTCTAAAATCCCATCACTGCGGTAGCGAACTAAATCCCCAGTTCGGTATAAACGGGCTTTAGGGTCTGTACTAAAGGGATGGGGGATAAATCTTGACTGAGTTAATTCTGCTCTGTTTAAATACCCGCGCGTCACCCCTGCACCACCAATATATAGTTCACCAGCCATACCAACAGCCACAGGTTGCTGATTATTGTCCAGAACGTATAACTCAGTATTGGCAATGGGACCACCCAGGGGAACAACTCCATTAACTTGAGCTAAGGTATGGGTTGCAGACCAAACAGTGGTTTCTGTTGGACCATACATATTATGAATCTGTCCGGGAATTATCTGCTGAAGTTCTTTTGCTAAAGCTTCGGTAAAAGCCTCACCACCGATCATTAGGTTAGATAACTGCGATAAAGCTTGGCGGTTAGGGGTGTCTGCAATCAGTAAACTAGCCATAGAAGGAGTACATTGCAGATGTGTCACCTGATGACTCTTAATCAAGTCGGCTACAGATTCAGTGGTAGGTTGAGAGGCGATTCGTGTTTTCAATTCATTCAGTAGCGGTAATTGAGATAGTACCATATCCGTATCCACGCCATAATCAATCAGACAGGCAATTTCGTTAACACCGATGGCTTTAATTCGATCTACCATCTGTACACAGGTATCCACTGTTCCAAATAAACTACTAGTTTCAAAGTAGCGTTCAAAGGAGAAATCTAGTACCTCATTCATATCTGGGTCAGACAAATGGGACAGGTCAAACTGTCCTTTGTCATTGGTGGTTTTCTGCTTGAAGGTAGGGAAAGACCAGGCCGCAAGCTTGATTAAATCTAAAGAACTGGCCAAGTATTGGCGCATTGGCTGCCGCACAAGTTCCTTCACTTCTTCCTGACTTTCCCCTACATAAGTATGTATCATCAAGCTGACAATTCCCTCGCCAGTATGTCCATTCTCTGTATAAGCTTGACGATAAATGGCGATTTTGGCCGCTAATTCTTCTAAACTTTGTCCCAGTAGGTGAGTTAAAATATTAAAGCCCTTAGCTCCCGCTTCACGAAAAGTCTCTGGATTACCTGCGGCCGTAATCCAGATTGGCAGAGTCGGTTGAATGGGACGTGGTAGAGTTTGCACTGAAATCATTTCACCTTTACCATTGGCATAAGTTAGGCTTTCTCCCCGCCAAAGTGCCTGTACTTCCTCAATTTGCTCAAACATGATTTCCTTGCGGTTGGCAAATCTATCGGGATACAGGGCGAAGTCGTTGGGTTGCCAACCAGGGGCAAAGGATATGCCTACTCGACCATTGGAGAAATTATCTACTAAAGACCAATCTTCCGCCAGACGAATTGTGTTATGTAGTGGAGAAACACAGCTACCAGCGCGGATGTGGATGTTTTTAGTGATGGTGGCGATCGCCGCACTGCTGACCACTGGATTGGGGAATAAGCCGCCAAAGGCGTGAAAATGACGTTCGGGAGTCCAAACTGCTTTAAACCCATGAGCATCGGCAAATTTAGCTCCTTCTAGTAATAAGCGATATTTGTCCGCAGCATCTTGATTTCTTTCATGGCTAGAAAAGTAGAAAAGACTAAAATCTATGGATTTGGGGCGATTTTGCCGTTTTAAACTGGCGGAATTCGCAGGTTTACGCCCTGCTTTGGGGTTATAAATTACTACCTTAAATCCCCGTGCTAGAGTCCAGAAGAGTTCCAAAACTGAAATATCAAAAGACAAACTGGTTACAGCTAACCATACTCCTGGTGGTTCATGGTTAATTACCCCATCCATTCCCGTGAAAAAGTTAAGCACATTTCTATGTTCTACCATCACACCCTTGGGTTTTCCCGTAGAGCCAGAGGTGTAGATGACATAACTGAGGTTTTCTGGTTTAACTTCTGTATGGGGATTGGTTGTCGGTTGTTGGCTAATTTCTCCTTTTATTGTATCAATGGAAATAATCCTGCAATCCCCCGTGGTTGGCGATAAATTGGTTAAGATGATGGGCGATTGGGAATCTTCTATCATCAAAGCCAAACGCTCTTGAGGAAAATCAGGGTCTAGGGGAACATAAGCCCCTCCAGCTTTGTGAATTGCTAATAAGCCGATCATCATTTCTAGCGATCGCTCCATCAGCAAACCCACCAACACATCGGGTCCAACTCCCTGTAAAATTAAGTAATGCGCTAATTGGTTAGCTTGTGTGTTTAATTCCCGATAAGTTAATTGTTGTTCTTGAAAAACCACAGCAACAGCATCAGGGATCCGCTCTACTTGTTCAGCAAATAAATCATGAATACATTTATCTGCAGGGAAAGGTTGTGCAGTCTGATTCCATGCTTCTAAAATCTGCTGTTGTTGACTGGGGTTAAGAATTGGTAACTTATCTAAAGATTGTTCAGGATGTTCTAAACAAGCAGAGATAAAAACCTCAAGTTGTTGGACAATTTGCCTAGAGTCTGCATCACTCAATTCCCCCTTATGTACCAACTCACTGCCACTCCCATCCTCATAAGCCACAAAGGCCATAGAAGCATTCATAAAATCCCAGTCAGCTAAGTCTTTTAAAGCATCGGCAGTAGGAACAGATGCGATCGCAACAGGAAAGATCTTGGGCAACCACGGGTAAACGGCTGTCTGCCCAGAACAAACGGCTGTTTGCCCCCTAGAAAAAAGATTCCCCCCGTATTCCGTATCCTGTAATTCGGGATAACGTCCTAATAGCGTATGTCTAAAACTACCTAAATTATTTATATAATCTAAATCCCCTAATAATCGCCTTTGAAAATCACTAAAAGACTCTTCCTTTTCAAAATTGACACGGAAAGGAACTACTTGGGAAAACAATTCAGGAGCAATACCGCGCTGAGATTCCGTTTGTAGTCCCAAATCAAATTCCCCACTTGATTCTGTGACTAATCGCACACAATAAGCTGCAAACATCATCAGTAGATTTTTTGGTTCTACAGGTACATTGGACAAAATTTGATGACGTTGCAGTTGGGGTGATGAAAACTCTGGTAATTGATGGGATATTTCTCGCCCTAAATAGGGATGTTGAAAGGGTGTAAACTTTGTTAATCTTTCTACCCAAATTTGTTCAGAACGAGATAAGGCAATATTCCGCTGACTAATTGCCTTTTTGGTTTCGGTGTCAATGACAGGTAAAACATCACCAACCCGCACACCATAATATTGTTGCAATTCTTGAAAAGAAATATCCTTTCCATTTAATGTTTTTAAATTACCAAATTGCACCGCTCCGTCTATAGTAGCAATACTAATTCCTTCCGCTTTTAAATTCAGAACTTGTCCAGGAGTTCCATGTTCAGATATGATTGGCCGGGCAGAACCGACCACAACAACCCCTCCTGGTAGCCAGATTTTAGGTGGACCTAATTCATTGCGGACTCTTAAATTCTTTTGGGCCAAATTTTTTTGGGCTGCTTGGCCTAGCCATACCGGACCACTAAAATCTAGGGATCTAACTAAATTGCAAATATCCTTACTGCTGACATCATAAGATATTAGGGAAACCGGACGATGTTCATAACCAAAATAAGTCCGTTGGGATAAATCCTGGGGTATTGGTTCAATATTACCAGCGATTAATTCTTCCGTCAGTTCATCAAAAGAAGCGATCGCAGCATCAAAGCAACTAATATTTAAAGTAAAGGCGGTATCATCTGGGCGAATTGGCACTATTTTTTGTTTAAAAATAGGTCCAGCATCAATTTTGGGAACGACTTGATGCCAAGTGACAGCGTGTTCAGTCTCACCGTTGAGTAATGCCCAGGAGGTTGCGTATAAACCAGCGTATTTAGGTAGTGGAGCATCATGATAATTGATAGTCGCTTTTTTGGCTCTAGTAATTACATTGTTGGGAATAATCCATTGAACATTATTAATACTAAAAAGATAGTCATATTCAAGATTCAGCAGTGTTTTGGAAAAAAGATTACGAGAACTTATGTAGTCAATTCCATGACTTTCACACCATGGTTGTAATGAATTATCTGGCGAATATACTCCTAACAATTGACAGTTTTTGAGTAATAAGAGTTCTAAACAATTGATAGATAGGGTTCCATTACCAACAGCAAAACAGGAAAAACCAGTCATAAACTATTTTCTCTTTTAAATATGGATAAGATTGCTAGGAACTTGAAATTTTGGAGTTTCCCCTGGGGAGTAAACTGCTTGATCTTCCGTATTAGAAAGAATTATTGACCCCGCACCAATAATATTCTCTTTGCCAATATTAATGGCATTTCTGATAGTAGCATTCATGCCGATAAAACTGTACTCTCCTACAACTACTCTTCCACCAAAGACAACATGAGAAGCAAGAAAACAATGATTATTAATTATCGAATGATGTCCAATATAATTACCACCAGCGAGAATACAATTATCGCCAATAATAACTTGAGGTTCTATGATGCTATTCTCTAAAATCAAGCAGTTTTCACCTACGGATATATTATGATGATTAGCTTTAGAACTGATATAGGAAATGAAACCATATCCTCTCTTTTTAGCATCATAGTATTTTTCTGCCCGCAACTTATTCAATCTTTCATAACCCAGAGGAATAAATAACTTATATTCAGTTGGTGGATAATATTTTTCAAGTTTTTCATAAGCCACGACTGGTAAATCATGAAAACTTTCTGATGTAATGTGAGATTCATCAACCGTAAACGCAATTAATTGATAATCTGAATCATGCTGGAGATAAAAGTAAATACTTTCTGCAAAAAAACTGTTACCAAAAATAACAACCTTGTCCATAAAATTCTCATTCTTGAGTTGATATCTATAAGACTGACGCAAATTTCATATCAAGATATGATCTCATGTTTGTAGTCAGGGCTTTAGCCCTGATTTATTTATTCCTGACCTTTACCTAACCCTTAAAGTCCGGCGCAGTTGCATATCCTTCCTGACTGATATTTTCACGCTTCAAAACTTTCCAGACTGTTAATAGAAGAATTTTCAAATCTAGCCAAAGATTCCAATGGTCAATATACCAAATATCCAAATTAAACTTTGTTTCCCAGCTAATAGCATTACGACCATTAATTTGCGCTAGTCCCGTGATTCCTGGTAAAACATCGTGACGACGAGCTTGTTCAGGAGTATAAAGTTCAAGATATTGCACACGCAAAGGACGTGGACCCACAAAACTCATATCACCTTTGAAAACATTCCACAGTTGAGGAAGTTCGTCTAAACTGGTTTTGCGGATAAAATCACCAAAGGATGTTAAGCGTTGTTCGTCAGACAATAAATTACCTTTTTCATCCTTTTCATTAGTCATGGTGCGGAATTTATAAAAGTTAAAAATCCGCGCATTTTTACCTGGACGGGGTTGGATAAATAAAATTGGACTCCCCATACGCAAATAAATAGCACCTGCTACAATTATCAGAATAGGAAAAAGAAAAATTATGCCGATAAAAGCGACAAATCTATCTAATACTAATTTGATAAATCTGCTAATCCATCTTAGGTAAGATTGATCATAATTCCTAGTTTGTGATTCGCTATTTCCCATGTTTTTCTACTCTGTTAATCCTATAAATCCTGATTCAGACATTTATATTATTCTTTGCATCTTTGCACCTTTGCGCGAAACAAAACCTTTATTTAAAAATAGCTAAAATGCAAAAGATAATATAGCCATATTGTCAATTTTCTTTACTTTTAATCATTATCTTGAATTGTATAAGTATATAGATTTTTATTCCCTAATTTGGCATTAACTGTCTGATAAAGCTTAATTTTAATAGTCTCATTATTTTCTTTTTGATCATCATTAATAATTGGTATTGATAAATATTTGTACTGTTCTCCAGCTTTAAATGTCAACTGACCATTTCCTAATTTATAATCTATACCATCATTCTTGGCTGTACCCCCTACAACTGAATAATTAACAGTTACTGTTTTCCCACTCATGTAATTTAGTTTTACTAAAGGATAATCCATATTTAAAAATTCACTTCCACTGGCTGCACTGACATTAAATTCGACTTGTGGTAATTTATTGGTCATACTATAATAAGTATTTGATGTCCAACTTGTAGAACCATTGGGACTAAACACTTTAGCTTTTACCATGGCACTTTTAGTTAGTTTGATCGGACTAATATAAATTTGAGAATTTTTATTTGGTTCGCTATTATCAAGAGTATATCTAATAGTTGCATTGGGTATTTTACTCTCAATATTAACAAGAACTTCACTGGTGATTATTCCGTCTTTAACTGGACTAATCACAGGTTTATCGGCTCTGACTTGTGGACTAAAAACTACATATTTTGCTGTTTTATCTTGAATGACAATGCTTGTTACTGGACGACGATCTTCATCAAAATATTTCTTCCCTGATTTGAATTTTATGGTTTGCGTTTTTCCCGTGAGATTAAAATATATAATTCCTCCTTCATAAGTTCTGGAATAAAGACGATATCCTTTACTTTTATTGAGTTCTTGTTGGTCTGTTGCTGGAGAAGTTGGATTACCTAAAGCATTTTTAATTTCTATATACCGTTTTGGATCAATCTCTCGACTTTGATCATTATCCATACTTAAAAACCGATTTTCTCCACCAAAAATTAAATATCCAAGGTACATATCATGAATAAGTTCATCTCGGTCGTGTGTATGAGGTTGATAAATTTGTACTTTGTTGGTTGCAAAATTTTTCATTCGCAAATAAATCTGATAAATTTTATCTCTAGCATAATTTCCATCTTGATTATATATATCACCAAGAAAATCTTCTAAAATAACTCCATCTGTATTCGCAAATATTTGATTATACTGACTTTCATCAGCAATACTCCCTTCATTACAAATAATTTTAATATCTGGTGCTAATTCTTTAATTCGTTTGAAAAAATACTTGACAGATTGCAAAAACTCTTGATTATTTTGGGGAAATGGTTTCTCCCATTTAACGTTATTTATAAAATTATTTTTTTCATCAAATACACCATATAAATTGTAATTAAAAGCGCAGTTATCCAATCCTAACCAAATATTTTGATAGGAATTTTTCTGTAGTTTATTACGGACATATTTTTTAAGAAAGAAATTTATATAACGTTCATCAGCAAAGTTTACACCTTGGGCTTTTTCTTTTGACAACCATTCAAAAATTACAGGTTTTTTTTGATTTTTATACTTAGCAGTAATCCATAATGGTGGATGATTTTGATTTAATTCATCAGTTTCATATTCCTTTAATTCAGCATAGGGAAAATAAGCATATTTATTTTCATCTTGAGAATGAAAGTGTTGAAAACGTCCCTGAATTCCTCTAATAGCTTCTTGATTCATGGCTTCAAAACTATCATAATGAGCTAATCCTATATAAGCTCCAACTTTTGACCACTCATCATTATAAGGAAATACATAGTAAAATCCTCTTTCGTTATTAATAACTTTTCTTGTTGTTAATGCAGATAAGTTTTGTGGAAATACTCCATTTTG
>LJOT01000399.1 GCA_001672075.1 Anabaena sp. CRKS33 | reverse complement strand
TAGAAGCAAAGAAAAAGGATCCAGAACTAGTAATTTACTATAATAATGCCCGCGCTCGTCAACAGGGTTCTCCCTTTACATTGGCCGCCGTTGTACCCATAGGTACTAACCCAAATGACGCTCAAGAAATTTTACGTGGTGTGGCACAAGCTCAAAACCAATTTAATAATAAAGGTTTAAATAATAGGTTTCTGGAAATTGTCATTGCTAACGATGATAACAAGGAATCAGCGCAACAAGTAGCACAACAATTAGCTAAAGATAATTCCATATTAGGTGTAATTGGACATAATTCTAGTGATGCTACACAAAAAGCATTACCAGAATATGAAAAAGCTGGTTTAGCAATTATTTCTCCCACCGCGACTAGTATTTTACTCAAAAGTTCTGTTTTTTTTAGAGCAGTTCATTCTGATCAAGTCACGGGAACCAAACTAGCAGAATACACTTACAATAATTTGCAATTAAAAAGAGCAGTCATTTTTGCTAATCCTAACAGCCCTTATAGTAATAGTATCAGAGAAGTATTTATTAATCGCTTTGAAAAATTAGGCGGTGAGGTGGTTCGTAAACCCCTAATTAATTTAACTGATCCCAATTTTGATGCGAGGATCGAAATTTCCGCCACTGTCTATAGTAAAGATAAATTTGCACAAGCTGCTATATTGTTTCCAGATACACAAAGCGCTGATATTGGCATCAAGATTGCTACAGAAATTACCCGTAGAAATGCCAAACTCAAGGATGCTCCCCAAAGCGGACGAGTAAAAGAGTTAAAAATGTTAGGTGGAGACAGTCTTTATGGTAACGAAACCTTAGACAAGGGTGGTAAGAATTTAGAGGGTTTAATTGTTGCCATACCCTGGTTTAGAGAATCATCTCCAGCAAAAGCATTTGCCGAAAGGTCTGAGCAAGAATGGGGCGGAGGTATTAGTTGGCGTACTGCAACTAGCTTTGATGCTACCCAGGCATTTATCAAAGCTCTATCTAACAATGCCACAAGAACTAATTTGTTAGAAAAATTACCAAGTATCAACCTTGATAGGAATGAAACATCAGGTTATCAACTCAAGTTTACAGAAGAAAGAGAACGCGAAGGGCAATCTATTCTTGTTCAAGTTAAAGATGGTAAATTTGTTCCCATTGAATGAGTTACAATAGGAGATTAGATGTATGATTAGAGTATGATTACTTCCAACCTTCACAGAAACCCATACATTATCGGTCGTCCCATTGACTACCGAGAGTCCCTGTTTGGCCGAGAAAGTATATTTCAGCTTGTTCAAGAGAATCTTCAACAGTCTCAACAATTACTATTGTTATACGGACAAAGACGTATTGGTAAATCATCTATCATCCTTAGTATTCCCCAACAATTGGCGGAACTAAATGAGTTTGTTTTTGTTACCTTTGATTTATCATTTTACAGTCAGCAGCCCTGGAGTATTATTTTAGCAGCACTAGCTCAAGCAATTGTAGATAATTTAGAGCTAGAAACTAGCATATCACCACCCACAACCACAGAATTAGAATTAGAAATTAATATCTTTGAACGTCAATTTTTACCGCAGGTTTATCAACAATTAGAAAACAGAAATTTAGTTTTACTGTTGGATGAATTTGATGCTTTAATTAGTCAAGATTTAGAATCATCGGCCATAGAAACATTTATAAAAAAGATTTTCCGCAGCTTATCTGAGATCACCAAAAGAAATAATAAATTATTTATAGTTGTATCCATAGGAGAACATTTAGCAAGTACACTTAATATTCTGAAAATATTTGAAGATGTACCTAAGATAGAAATTGGGTTGTTAGATAAAGATAGTACCAAGGAATTAATTACGAAACCAGCCCAAGGTGTACTTGAATATGAAGAAGAAGCTATCAAAGCGATTTTCAATCTATCCGCAGGACATCCATATTTTACACAAATAATATGCTTTGCTATTTTCAGCAGAGCGCGAGAAAAGAATAGTTTTAAAATCACCAGTGCAGACGTAGAAAGAATTGTAGATACAGCGATTGAAATCGGTGAAGCTGGTTTATCCTGGTTTTGGGATGCTTTTTCTATTCCCGAACAAGTCGTTTTTTCCGCAATTGCACAAGCTCAAGAAACTGGAGAAAACTACTTAAAATTACTAGAAATTCAGAAAATTGACGCAAAAAATCAACTGATTAATCAAGCGCGAAAACAACTGTTAGACAATGGTTTTTTAGATAAAACCGGAGAGAAAATCAAAGTAGAATTGGTGCGTCGCTGGATTATAAAACGTTATCCACTGCCAGATCAAATCGCTCAATTCCATGAATTTGAGCAAAAAAAAATTTCTTACCAGAAAGAGATGATCCAACTACCAGAGATAGTTGAGAATAATCACATAAGCAACATGAACATATATGGTGATTCAGATTCTTCATATTTCCTAAAACCTACCATATCTTCTGCGTCGTCAATAACAGATAATAGCAATAGTTATACTAAGATTTCTGCAAATATTTCCGCAAAACGACCGATAATGGTTTTAACAGCAGTTGCAGCTACCATGGCAATTGCGGCTAGTATTTTCGTAGCTAGTTTAAGTTTACGTTCTAAGTCCCTTTATACACTCTCTTCTGCACCGGATAATAATACAATTAGTCGAGGTGATAAAACATTATTTCCTAATATTCCTAATCGCTTTCGTGACCAGGGTATTGCAGCCTTTAAAAATGGTAATTATCAAGAAGCGGCTAAGTTATTTAAACAAGCCATAAATGCAAATCCCTACGACCCAGA
>LJOT01000398.1 GCA_001672075.1 Anabaena sp. CRKS33 | reverse complement strand
AGCTAATAGCTTGTCTTGTTGACTCACAAGTTATAATTTTATTGACTCAAATGCTTATAATAACCGAAAGCGATACCTTCGGTAAGCTTCGCTATCGCATCCCCACACCCCAAAAGCGATTCCTAGGTCGCGCTTCACTATCGCACTCCCCACACCCCCAAAACAGCGATTCCTAGGTCGCGCTTCGCTATCGCTTATCTATAGTGTATAGTTAAAGTAACAACATCAGCCAAAATTACTCATCGTCAAAAATATGTTGCAAGCAATAGAAGGAATTTACAAAAATGGTAAAGTAGAACTTAAAGAATTACCATCTGATATTTCAGAAAGTCTGGTTATTGTCACTTTTTTAAAGTGGGAAAAAAATCGCCCAAAAAATAAAATAATGAAGTTTGGTATGTTTTCTGGTAATAACCAATCAACAGAAGCAGATTTTGAAATTGCTGAATTTCATGGGGATAGTGAGGACAGTTTAGACTGGTCATAATAAATTATGAAATATGCCCTAGATACTCATGCTTTAATCTGGTTTCTTGAAGGTAATTTAAAGTTAGGTGCAAATGCTAAAGCCATCCTTTGTGATCCTAATTCACAGTTAGTTATTCCTGCGACTACTCTAGCTGAGGCTGTTTGGATTGTAGAAAGAGGTAGAACATCTATTCCTGCTCCTAAAGATGTAATTTTAGCAGTAGAAGCTGATCCTCGTGTGGTAATTTATCCCCTTGATCAAGATGTTATTGAAATGACTATGAGCTTATCTGCTATTAATGAAATGCACGATAGACAAATTGCGGCAACTGCGTTAGTTTTAGCCAGTAAAGGTGAAATTGTACGGTTATTGACGTGCGATCAAAATATAACTACGTCGGGTTTAGTTGCTATTGTTTGGTAGTTTGTAGGAGAGATCGCACTCCGAACATCCACAACCAGCGATTCCTAGGTCGCGCTTCGCTATCGCACTCCCAACATCCCAAAACAGCTATATCTTCCCTTGACAAAATATTTTCATATAATTAACATTAAATTATCAAATAATTTATTGAAACTATGCTGTTTAGCTTAAGCGATATTCACCCCTTATCAGAATTTCAGCGCGGAGCAAAGATGTTTCTGGATAAGTTAAAAGAAACTCAATCTCCCATTGTGTTGACTGTGAATGGTAAAGCTGCTGCTGTGGTTCAAGATGCTGAAAGTTATCAAAAACTGATTGATAGACTGGAATTACTGGAATCTGTTACTAAGATCCGTCAAAGTATAAATGAGTTTAAACAAGGTGAGGGTATGCCCTTAAATCAAGCATTTGCAGAATTTAAGGAAAAATATGGCATACCGGATTGAGATTTCACCTAGTGCTATTGCTGATATTGAGAGTATTTTCCTGTGGATAAAAGAGGAGTCACAGGAACGAGCTTTTCGTTGGGTGCGGGGATGTTATGAAATTATGCTGACGTTGGAAAATTTCCCCCAACGTTGTTCTTTAGCTATAGAAAGTAAGTATATAGGAATTGATGTTCGACAACTTCTTTACCAAAAACAATTTTTAATTTTATTTACTGTTCAAAATCTTGGGGAAGAGGAAGGATTTGTATATATTCATCGTGTTCGTCATGGTTCTCAGCAGAGATTGGAAAATATACAGGATTTATTAGGAGATGAGTTATAAAATTTGACACTCAATAGCGATTCCTAGGTCGCGCTTCGCTATCGCACCCCACACATCCCCAAAACAGTGATTAATAGGGAGTGCTTCACTATTGCTGATCCATTTAATAATCTAGGCTTTAATAGATTTATCAGCAGCATTAATTAATATTTCATCCATCCAAGCATTAATACTTTTTCCAGCTTTTTTAGCTGCTATAAAAATTTTTCGATGATGTTCTGGAGTAGTTCTAAATGGCAATTTTCCAGAAAAAGGTTTATCAGGTTCTTCTCCCAATTCTTCACAAAAAGCTAGATAGCCATCAATAGAAGTTTCAAATTCTTGACGTGCTTCTTCGACAGTTTTAGCTTTAAAAGTAACAACATCATTAATATCAAGAACTCTTCCAAAAAGTATTCCTGCTTCTACATCTACTTCAATTGATGCTGTATATCCTTTGTAAGTCAACATAATTTTAATAATCCTCACTCAATTTTTTTTGTGATTGATTTTACAACAGACTATTTATGGTTCAATTCCTGCTTTTATCAAAAATTCTCTCACTGATTTCACTGCTCCTTTATCGGTTTCTTTTTCTGGATGTGGTTCATGAAAATAACCTCTAACATCATTTAATTTAACTCTAACTCTTGAACCGCTACCTTGACTAACATCAGCACCTAAAGCTGTAAATAAATTTTCTATATCTTGCCAAATAATATTTGCTGGTACAGGATTTGTAAAAATTAATTCTAAAATCTTTTGCTGTTTATTATTGAGATTCATCCTTTTTTACTTTTAACAGAAGCTAATATATAAGATATCACATTATGATATCATGTCAATAGATAATCTACAGTTACCGCTCAAAAAGCGATTACTAGGTCGCGCAACGCTTACGCACTACCTCCACATTTCCAAACAGCGAACTGACAAGTCCGTGGTTGCGCTATCGCATATCCGCACATCTCCAAACAGCGAACTGACAAGTCAGCGCTTCGCTATCGCACATCCCCAAAAGCATCAATTAAGCAGACATCAAACGCTGTGTAGGTTCAGGAATTTTTCGACCTAACTCTTGAGCAGTTTCTATCCATTCCTGCATAATAATTTCTATATTTTGCAGTGCTTCTTGATAA
>LJOT01000113.1 GCA_001672075.1 Anabaena sp. CRKS33 | reverse complement strand
GCTCGTCCCCAGATTTGATAAGCGATCGCTAACCATTGACGCACTTCTACATCTGCTGGTAAACGTGCCAGTAAAGCTTCCGCTAAAGCGATCGCTTGGGGAAAACGTCTTGCTTGTAAAAACCGCTGTAATTGTTCATAGGTCTTCCATTTTAACCGTTGTTCGATATCCTCCAAATTTGCTGGGTGAGATGTAACTTTGATATTTGCTGTTGCTGCTTGCGTTTTCACTTCTGAAAAACCAGAAACATGAGTTTTCAGGTCATAAGACTGTGGCTTAATTTCCTCTGGTGATAATATCACTTGCAGGAACTTATAAGCCTCATTCACCGCAATAAATTTATCTTTTGCTTTGAGATCATCTGGATTAATATCAGGATGATATTGCTGTACCAATCGGCGATAGGACGCTTTCACATCCGCAAAAGAAGCTCCCGACCTTAAACCCAATAAACGATAGCAATCTTGAAGATCCATGTTGGCTTAACTCCAATTCAAAATTCAAAATTCAAAATTCAAATGAACTTTACATCTTGAATTTTGAATTATTTCCTACTATCTAAATACGTTCTTCAATCACCCGATCAATTAAACCATATTCCTGAGCTTCTTGAGCAGACATAAAAAAGTCACGATTCATATCTTTCTCAATTTTCTCTAAAGTTTGACCAGTGTTATCAACATAAATTTGATTTAATTGGTGACGCAGCCGTAAAATCTCCCTAGCTTCAATTTCGATATCAGAAGCTTGTCCACGAGTACCACCAGAAGGTTGATGAATCATAATCCGGGAGTGAGGTAAAGCCATGCGTTTACCTTTAGTTCCCGCAGCCAAAAGAAAAGATCCCATGGACGCGGCCAAACCGACACAAATTGTCACCACCTCAGATTTGATGTGCTGCATCGTGTCGTAAATCGCCAAACCTGCTGTTACAGAACCACCAGGAGAATTGATATACAAATAAATTGGCTTACTCTGATCCTCGGAATCTAAATAGAGTAAGTAAGCGACAATGGCATTAGCAATACCATCATCTACTTCTTCTGTCAAGAAAATAATCCGCTCCCGAAATAGACGATCTTCGAGATCGATCCATTGTTCGTAGGTGCTACCTGGAAGACGATAGGGAACTCTGGGAATACCAATAGGCATAGGACAATTTTAGTAGAGACTATGAAGATAGAACTGTAGATTTTCCGTAATTTAACTGTCAATTGAGATCAATCAAACTGGAAGAGATTTTGCTAAATTCTTGGTACTTTCCAGCACCCGATCAATTAGTCCGTATTCCTGTGCTTCCTGGGGGGTCATATAGAAAATACGTTCACTATCTTTCGAGATTTTTTCGGCTGTTTGTCCCGTATTTTGGCAAAAAATATCAATAATCACCGATTTTTTCAGCAAAACTTCTTCAGCGTTAACTTCAATATCGGTTGCTTGACCGCGAGTAGCCACACTAAACTGAGTCAGGGCGATATTCGCATGAGGTAAACTAAATCTTTTGCCTTTCCTTCCCGATGATAAAATTAAGGCCGCCATACCCACGGCTTGACCTAAGCAGATAGTGACAATTTCTGACTTAATGTACTGTATTGTGTCATAGATTGCCAAACAAGCCTTAATTGACATCATACCAGCGGTTTCATCCATACCAGCTAGGACAGGATCACCGAGAGAATTGATATAAAGGTAGATGGGTTTAGTTACATCCTCTGACTCCAAATACAGTATTGACGAAACGAGGGAATTGGCCACATTGGTAGTAAGTGGCTGGTTCAAGAAAAGAATGCGTTCCTGAGCCATGCGTTGACCAATACTAACCCATTGCCACTGATTACTACCAGGAATGTTATAAGGTACTCGAAGTGCTGAATCAACAGGCATAATGGATAATTAGCTTCAAAATTTGGTATGATTGCAGGTAACTTAAGCGATAACTGGTAGGGGTTTGGGTAGATCCTTCATGCTTTCTAAAACACGGTCAATTAATCCGTATTCTTTAGCTTGTTGGGGAGTTAAATAAAACATTCGCTCAGTATCTTTGGCAATTTTTTCGGGGGGCTGTCCAGTATTTTTTGAGAAAATATCCAGGATAGCTGTTTTGTTTGCTAATACTTCCTTAGCGTAAATTTGAATATCTGTTGCTTGACCCCTTGTGCCACTGCGAGGTTGATTGAGGACAATAGTGGCATGAGGTAAACTAGCTCTATGGCCTTTAGTTCCTGCTGATAGAATTAGTGCTGCTGTTCCCAAGGCTTGACCAATGCAAATTGTATGTACGGGGGTCTTGATATAATTGATGGTATCACAAATTGCAAAGGCTTCCGTCTCGTAACCAATGGCATCACCTGTGTACCAAGATGTACCCGTAGAATTGATGTAAAAGAAGATGGGCTTGTCTGGGTTGTCAAATTTCAGATAGAGTAACTGAGCAATAATCAGCTTTGTCACATCAACACCCATTTGACGCTTGTATTCGTCTGCTGAAACTAAAGGCATTCCCAGATAGACAATTCGCTCTTTTAACAGTAGAGAAGGCAAATCTGGCGGCGGTGTGCGGAAGGAACTGTCGCCGTAATAAGAAGCTTGAACTGCCTTGATGGGGGAATTTTCCATAATTAACTGATAGTCTGAGATGATGCCGTTAATGTATTACATCCTAGCGCGACGCTTACCTGATTTTGGGTGCGGATTTCTCGCTGCTGATGAATAAATCTATATTTCTATATTTTAGGATATTACATTCTAACTCAAGTGGGTTCAAAAAATACAGTCTATTTTAGATAATTCAGGAGTGATCAGACTTACGTACAAGTCACGAAAGGATGAACCATGCAGGAATGTTCAGGAAACGAAGGCAAGAGAATTGCCAGCAGGTGAAAACTCAGATTCCCGACCTCTTTAAGAAGTTGGGAATCTATAAAAAGTTGATGCTAATCTATCAATTTCTGCCAAGTCATTGCCCCAACAATACCATCAGCAGTTAAACCATTTTGCTGTTGAAATTTCTTGATGGCTGCTTCTGTTTTTGGTCCATAAATACCATCAGGATCAGCACCTACACGATATTGCAAATATCTAATAATCACACCACTGGCATGAGTTCCTTGAATCACCCGTTTAGCTAATATTTGATTAATAGCATTCCAGGTGGTATTACCTGCTATCCCTGTTGCTAAAACTCCCACAATTCTCTGGAATTTTTCTGTTGCTGAAGATGTCGCAGGTCCCATGCTATTATCTTCTGTTAAGGGGCGATTATTTTTATCTGTAATTTTCAGACGATTTAAACTCTGTTGTAGCCTGAGAATGCTCTGATCTTTATTGCTTCCTTGGTCTAGAACAGGATTTGCGGGTAAGTTAGGAACAGGATTTTCAGGTACATTAGGAGCAGGATTTACAGGGGTATTTGCTACTTTACCTGTTAACCCGGCAACTATAGCGTTGGCCATGTCTTCACCATCATATATTTGCATATCTTTGGCAGAATCAATGAAGCAACATTCTATAAGAATTCCCGGCATATTTGTTCTTCTGAGAACATACAAGTGTGAACCACTTTTAACACCACGATTAAAAAAGCCTAATTTGACAATTTCATCTAATACTTTTTGGGCAACTTTTCTGCCAGTGTCGCTAATAGCAAATACTTCTGCCCCATTGGCTTTACCATTAAAAGCATTAAAATGAATAGATACAAAAAAATCTACTCGGTTACTATTGGCTTTATCACAGCGGCTACCCAAAGAGCGATTTACTGTACTGGCACTATTGGGTTTACAGGGAATGACTGTATGTCCCAAACTTTCTAATTTATCTATAACCTTATTGCCTACCTCCATTGTTAACCTATCTTCCGATCTTATGCCGCTTGCACCACTATCAGGCGGGCAGTTGTGACCAATATCAATGCCGTATTTCATTTGTATCTCCTTGAGTAACTTTACTGGTATTTTAATGATCCACTACTTGTTAATCTATTTCCAAAAAGCATAGATATGATTTTAATCTCTAGGCAGAGATTCCCCCATTAATCCCCAAAAATGTTTAAGATTAAGGTAAAGAAATATTTCGTAGCCAAAGCATGATGAAACGCATTGTCTTAATTGCTGGATTTGAATCCTTTAACGCGGACTTGTACCGAACAGCGGCTAGTTTAGCTAGTTCTCGCTGTCCAGATTTGGATATTCGAGTTTTTAGCGATCGCAATATTACCACAAACAGCACCGAAGTAGAAACAGCACTTAAAAATGCAGATGTTTTCTTTGGTAGTTTAATCTTTGATTATGACCAGGTTATGTGGTTGCGGGAGCGTATCGCTAATATTCCCATTCGTCTCATTTTCGAGTCAGCACTAGAATTAATTAGTTTAACAAAAATCGGTGCATTTGCTATCGGTGACAAACCCAAAGGAATGCCTAAACCAATTAAATTCATTCTTGATAAATTCACTAATGGTAAAGAAGAAGACAAACTTGCTGGTTATATCAGTTTCCTGAAAATCGGACCTAAGTTATTAAAATTTATCCCAGTCCAAAAAGTCCAAGACCTACGCAACTGGTTAATTATCTATGGTTACTGGAACGCCGGCGGTTCAGAAAATGTCGCTTCCCTATTTTGGACAATTGCCGAAAAATACTTAGATTTAAAAGTTGGAGATATACCACCGCCCACGGAAACTCCCAACATGGGCTTATTACATCCTGACTATCCAGGTTTTTTTACCTCACCCCGTGAGTATTTACAATGGTATCTTGTAGGGCGAGTATCTAAGAAGGGCGGGCAAGATGTCCACCCCACAAAGCCAGTTATTGGTATTCTACTTTACAGAAAGCACGTCATCACCAAACTGCCCTATATTCCCCAACTAATAGGCTATTTTGAAAAAGCGGGGTTAATTCCCCTACCCATCTTTATCAACGGTGTAGAAGGTCACGTAGCCGTCAGAGATTGGATGACCAGCGACTACGAAACCCAACAACGTCAACAAGGTAATCTGGAAACTCCTTCCCTTTCCTCAGAGGCGGTAAAAATTAATGCCATAGTTTCTACCATCGGTTTTCCCCTGGTTGGTGGTCCTGCGGGTTCTATGGAAGCGGGAAGACAGGTGGAAGTAGCTAAACGCATTCTAGCGGCCAAAAATGTCCCCTATATCGTCGCCGCACCATTATTAATACAAGATATCCACTCTTGGACACGCCAAGGTGTGGGCGGTTTGCAAAGCGTTGTCCTATATGCCTTACCAGAATTAGATGGTGCAATTGATACAATTCCCCTCGGTGGTTTAGTCGCTGAACAAATTTATTTGATTCCTGAAAGAATACAGCGTTTAACTAATAGAGTCAAAAGCTGGGTTTCCCTGGGACAAAAACCTATTTCTGAGCGAAAAATTGCCATTATTTTATATGGTTTCCCCCCCGGTTATGGTGCGGTGGGAACTGCTGCATTATTAAACGTTCCCCGCAGTTTAATTAAATTACTAAATGCACTCAAAGCACAGGGTTATACAGTTGGTGATATTCCCGAAGACGGAGAAGAATTAATTCGGCAAATTAAAGCAGCAGATGAAAACCCCACCCCAACCCTCCCCGCAAGCGGTGAGGGAGTCGGAGTCCTATCCCCCCTCGTTTACGGGGGGGCTAGGGGGGGTTCTACAGTCAATGCTAGAACATTAGAAAAATGGTTAGGCTATCTGTTGACATCTCGCATAGAAAAACAATGGAAATACCTCACCGGTAGCGGTATTAAAACTTATGGTGATGAGTTCAATATCGGTGGTGTGCAATTAGGAAATATCTGGATAGGTGTCCAGCCTCCTTTGGGTATTCAAGGAGATCCCATGCGGTTAATGTTTGAAAGAGATCTCACCCCCCACCCTCAATATGCAGCTTATTATAAATGGTTACAAAATGATTTTCAAGCTGATGCTGTTGTCCATTTTGGAATGCACGGAACTGTAGAATGGTTGCCAGGTTCACCCTTAGGAAATACTGGCTATTCCTGGTCTGATATTCTTTTAGGAAATCTGCCAAATCTCTATATCTACGCAGCAAATAATCCTTCAGAATCAATATTAGCTAAACGTCGCGGTTATGGGGTTTTAATCTCTCATAATGTCCCTCCCTATGGCCGCGCTGGTTTATATAAGGAGTTGGTAAATTTACGGGATTTAATTGCAGAATACCGCGAAGATCCAGCCAAGAATTATCTGCTAAAGGAAGGAATTTGTAAGAAAATTATTGATACTGGTTTGGAGGTGGATTGTCCTTTTGATGATGCGAAAAGTTTGGGGATTCCTTTTACTCCCGAAAATGTGAGAATGTTCAGTAATCACGCTTTTGATCATTATTTGGTGAAGTTATATGAGTATTTGCAAGTTCTGGAAAATCGTCTTTTTTCCTCTGGTTTACATACTCTAGGTGAAGCACCAAATCAGGAGGAGTTAACTGGTTATTTGGATGCTTATTTTGGAAATGAACCACGAAGGGACGAAGAACACGAAGGAAGAGGGGAAGAAGAAAGAAAGGAAATTACAAGGTTATTAAATCAATCTACTGATGAGTTGACTAATCTTTTAAGGGGTTTAAATGGTGAGTTTATTCTTCCCGCACCCGGTGGGGATTTGTTACGAGATGGCGCTGGGGTTTTACCAACTGGCAGGAATATTCACGCTTTAGATCCCTATAGAATGCCTTCTCCTGCTGCTTTTGAAAGAGGTAAGGAAATTGCTAAAAAAATTATTTCTCAATCTCTGGATGAAAATAAGAAATATCCGGAAACTGTGGCGGTTTTATTATGGGGTTTGGATGCTATTAAAACTAAGGGAGAATCTTTGGGGATTCTCTTGGAATTGGTGGGCGCTGAACCTCTGAAGGAGGGAACTGGAAGAATTGTTAGATATGATTTAAAACCTCTTGCTGAAGTTGGTCACCCGCGCATTGATGTGTTAGCAAATCTATCGGGTATTTTTCGGGATAGTTTTGTGAATATCATTGAATTATTAGATGATTTGTTTCAACGGGCTGCGGAAATTGATGAACCAGAAGATATGAATTTTATTAGAAAACACGCTTTGGCTTTGAAAGCCCAAGGTGTGGAAAATTATTCGGCTAGGTTGTTTTCTAATCCTGCCGGTGATTTCGGTTCTTTGGTTAATGATAGAGTAGTTGATGGTAATTGGGAATCTGGGGAGGATTTGGGAAATACTTGGGAAAGTCGCAATGTCTTTAGTTATGGTAGAAATGATAAGGGACAAGCTAGACCAGAGGTATTACAAACATTATTAAAAACTAGCGATCGCATTGTTCAAGAAATAGATTCGGTAGAATATGGTTTAACTGATATTCAGGAATATTATGCCAATACGGGAGGTTTGAAAAAGGCTGCTGAAAAACAAAGTGGTAAAAAGGTACAAGCCAGTTTTGTGGAAAGTTTTTCTAAAGATACCACACCCCGCAATTTAGATGATTTATTACGCATGGAATACAGAACTAAGTTATTAAATCCTAAATGGGCTGACGCAATGGCTAATCAGGGTTCTGGTGGCGCTTTTGAAATTTCTCAACGCATGACGGCTTTAATTGGTTGGGGTGGAACTGCTGATTTTCAAGATGATTGGGTTTATGATCAAGCTGCGGATACTTATGCTTTAGACCCAGAAATGGCGGAAAAATTACGTAAAGCAAATCCTGAAGCTTTTAAAAATATTTTGGGGAGAATGTTGGAAGCGTCAGGACGCGGTTTATGGCAAGCTGATGGAGATAAGTTAGATCAATTGCGGAAGTTATATGATTTAACTGATCAGGAATTGGAAGGTGTTAAAGTCTCAATTTAACTCTCTTCTATTTGTACTCATGGTAATTTTTTCCAAAATCCTAAGTTGAAACATTTAGGATTTATTCCTACTTGTCTCAAAAATTATTTATCCCACTACAGCCTATCTAAATCTGATCTAACATCTGTCGGCGTTTTTGCTCAAACTCGTACTCAGAAATTAATCCTTCTTGACGAAGCGCGTCCAACTCCCGCAAAGCATTAGCTACTGATTCTACTTGATTACTCCCAGAAGGCGTTACCTGACCTTGACTTTTAGCCAAATTAAAATGACGATCAAAAGTCTCTTGATCTTGAGTTAAATACCAAACCCACTCAATAGCACTAGCTACCTTGGGAATAGGTGTCCAAGATAATAAAACATACACTATTCCCCAAAGTGGTTGTCCCAAGTAGAACTTATGCAAGCCTGGAATCGTTATTGTCCCAGAAAAAGCTAAAATAGCCGCAATAATCCGATTTTTTTCCTTAATGAACATGATCTCATCTTAGTATAATTTGTGGGATAATTTGTCAAGTTACTTCCAAAGTTCAGAAAACAAGTAGTGAAATTTCGGTAAAAAACCCTACCTTAACCAACCTAGTTCTTATATATGAATCTTCTACACTAAAATTAAGGTGTAAAGCCAAAATTTCAAGCTACTGGACTAATAGTAATCATTTAAATTAAAGGAAAATGGGATTCTTCAACTCGGAAATAGTGCAGCAAGAGGCCAAGCAGTTGTTTGAAGACTATCAAGCACTGATTCAACTTGGCAACAGCTACGGCAAATTTGACCGTGAAGGCAAGAAATTGTTTATTGAGCAAATGGAATCTATGATGGACAGATATCGCGTCTTTATGAAGCGTTTTGAGCTATCAGAGGATTTCATGGCCCAAATGACTATACAGCAGCTAAAAACTCAATTAGGTCAGTTTGGTGTAACTCCACAACAAATGTTTGAGCAAATGAATGTCACATTAGAAAGGATGAAAGCGGACTTGGAAAAAACAAAATGACCATTTAGGTAATGGGTAATAGGTAATGGGTAATAGGTAATAGGTAATGGGTAACAATAATTTCCCATCACCACTGTCACCTGTCAACTGTCAACTGTCACCTGTCAACCGTCAACCGTCAACTGTCAACTGTCACCGTGGCGTAGCACCTGTCAACTGTCACCTGACCTATTAATTTGACTTAGGACGTGGGAACTGAGAAGGGGACTTAAACTTCTCTACAGGCACATCTTTAAGTGCTTTCATCATAAAATCGCGCCAAATAGGGGCTACCATTACCCCACCAGTTGCCCCACGTGCCAGTTGTCTGCTGTCGTCCCTACCTACCCAGACCGCAGTAGTTAGTTGTGGCACAGTACCCACAAACCAAATATCCTTTTCTGAGGATGTAGTTCCGGTTTTACCAGCGGCTGGTCTATTTATGGCGGCATTCTTACCCGTACCTTCAGTAATTACCGATGTCATAATATCAATAGTCGCCGCTGATGCCCAAGAATCAAGAACTTGTTTAGGTTTAGGTGTATTATCGAGAATGACATTACCAGCACTATCTGTAATGCGGACAATTACGGTAGGTGGTGATTGCCAGCCATAATTAGCAAAGGTAGCATAAGCACTAGCCATTTCTAGAGGAGTGACACCAATAGCACCCAAAGGCAGAGAGGTAACGGGTTCCATTGGACTCATAATACCCAAAGTCCGGCAGGTTTCAACGACTTTATTCATTCCCACCGCTTTACCAAGTTTAATTACTGGGATATTGCGAGAAGTAGCTAAGGCTGCGCGAATTGACATTGCTCCAGCAAAACTACTATCATAGTTTTTTGGGTAGTACCAACCATTACCATCTTGGTAGCTGACTGGAGCATCTATGACTGTGGTATCCGGTGCATATTTACCAGTAGCAAAGGCAGCATAGTAAACAAAAGGCTTAAATGAAGAACCTGGTTGACGTTGCGCTTGGGTGGCTCGATTAAATTCACTGGTTTTATAATCTACCCCACCAACTAGAGCTTTAACAAAATGCGTCCGAGGATCAATTGCCACCAAGGCCATTTGATTCTTAGATAACCCTTGGGACTGAAGCTTTTGGTGCCATTCTTTAATGGTTTCTTCGGCCATGGCTTGGAATTTAGCATCAACAGTAGTTTGTACGCGCATTCCTCCTTTGAGCAAGGCTTCCTGTCCAAATTTTTTCCGCAACTCCTGGGCTACAGTATTGGTAACATAAGGTAGGGCGCTACCTTGAAAAGACCTGATTTTACCAAGTTTAATTTCTTCTTTTAAGGCATCATCCTTTTCTTTTTGGGTAATCCAATTTAACTCTATCATCCGCCCCAAAACTTCTTTTTGTTTCTGTTTGGCCATTTTCATGCTGGCAAAAGGGCTAAACTCTTCTGGTGCTTGGATTAAACCAGCCATCATGGCTGATTCACCTAAAGTTAAATATTCTGCTGATTTGTTAAAATAACTGCGGGCTGCTGTTTGCACACCGTAGTTGTTATGACCCCAATAAACTTGATTGAGGTACATTTCTAGAATTTCGTCTTTACTGAGAATTTGCTCTAAACGGATTGCTAGTACAGCCTCGGCTAATTTCCGAGTAAAAGCCCGTTTTTGAGACAAAAACAGGTTTTTCACCAATTGCATGGTGATGGTAGAACCACCTTCTTTAACACCACCTGCTACCATGTTGACTACCACAGCACGGCCAACTCCACTAGGATTAATCCCGTGATGATCGTAAAAGTGACCATCTTCACTGGCCAAAACTGCGCGTTTCAGGTTAGGGGAAATTCTGTCTAGGGGTACTACTTCTCGGTTAGCTTCTCCATGAATACTGGTTAAAAGTTTACCTTTTATATCGTATATGTAAGTTGTTTCTGAAGGAAAAAAGTTTTTAATTTGTCTAACATCTGGTAAATTACGGAAACTAATGGCTAAACCAACTAGTGTCCCCGCTATAATGGAGCTTGATAGGAGTGTTATAAATAGGAGAGTACCCCCAGTTATCTGACCGACTCCTTTAAAAAACTCAAATTCAGATGAATCCTGCTGTTGTGGTTGTTTGTTTTCAAAAGTCCTAGAAGACACGGCTATCTCACTTCCTCACTGGTAAATTTAAATGTAATTCATTAAATGACAAAAGACGGTTAATTTTTTGTAATTATAGTAATCTGGCAAAACAGACAAGGGATGACAACCCTAACTTTTACAGTCGAAAGTATATTTAATGGTGAATTTCTTAGTATGACGCAAAATTTCTATTGGTTGCATCGTGGTGTGGCAGAAATTTTTCCTCAACCCCATAACGATGATCATGACACGGAAAGTCTGGAAAAACGGTTACTTAATTCTGACCGTCCTTTAAGAATTAAGCTAGGTATTGACCCCACGGGGGCAGATATTCATCTTGGTCATAGTATCCCTGTACGGAAATTGCGGGCTTTTCAAGATGCTGGTCATACAGCGGTACTGATTATTGGAGATTTTACGGCGCGAATTGGTGATCCTACTGGTAAGTCTGAGGTACGTCGTCAGCTTACGGAAGCTGATGTTACAAAAAATGCTCAAACCTATCTTGACCAAGTGCGTCCTATTTTAGATTTTGATACCCCTGGTAGGCTTGAAGTACGTTATAACTCTCAATGGCTTTCCCAGATGGATTTAGGAAAAACTTTAGAGTTACTTTCTACAATGACTGTGGGACAAATGTTAGCTAAGGAAGGTTTTGCAGAACGTTATAAACAAGAAAGTCCCATTTTTCTCCATGAGTTTCTGTATCCACTGATGCAAGGTTATGATTCTGTGGCTGTGGAAGCTGATGTGGAATTGGGGGGGACTGATCAAAAATTTAACATCGCTGTGGGGCGAGATTTGCAACGCCATTTTGGTTTAAAACCTCAGTTTGGACTGTTATTACCAATTTTGATTGGTACTGATGGTGTACAAAAAATGTCTAAATCTTTAGGTAATTATGTTGGTTTGGGTGAACATCCTTCACAAAAGTATCAAAAACTCCAAGGTGTACCAGATAATTTGCTCTCACAGTATTTTGAATTGCTGACAGATCTACCTTTGGATAGTTTGCCACAAAACCCACGCGATCGCCAGGAGTATTTAGCCTGGGAAGTGGTGCGTCAATATCACGGTGAAGCGGCAGCTAATGAGGCTAGAGAGGCTGCTAAAACTGGTGGAAGGGATGGAACATTACCGGAGTATTCTGTGGCTGCTATTCCTCAATTCCCTGCGAAATTAGCCTTTATTTTGGGTGCTACTGGTTTATGTAAAAGTACCGCCGAAGGTAAACGGAAAATTCAGGAGGGTGGAGTGAGGATAGATGGTGATAAAATTACTGATGCAGATTTAAGTTTTTCTCAGCCTGATGATTTATATAATAAAGTGTTACAGGTGGGTAAGAAGAATTTTGTACGCTTAGTAAAGTAAATTAGGGTGTGTCAGACTGTATAAATCCTGCAAATAAACAGATTTTCAATATCTGACGCACCCTACCAATCTGCCAGTTATAATGTTGTCATTATTAGTAATTGTTCAAAGTCATGATTCAAACCTTAACTAAAATTGTTACCTTCGAGGAATTTGTTAACTGGCTTCCTGACAATTCCGATATACGTTATGAATTACATCATGGAGAAATTGTTAAAATGGCGCAACCAGTGGGAGATCATGAAGAAGTTAAAGGGTTTTTAACTATCAAAATTAGTGCTAAAATTGATGGGTTAAATCTTCCTTATGTGATACCTAATCAAGTTATAGTTAGACCAGAAGGTAAAGATTCTGGTTATTTTCCCGATTTGTTAGTTTTAAATCGTGGGAATTTAGCTAATGAACAATTATGGAAAAAACAATCAGTTATTAGTCATGGTGCTTCCATACCGTTAATCATTGAAATTGTTTCCACTAATTGGCGTGATGATTACCATTTAAAGTATGCTGATTATGAGGAAATGGGTATTGCTGAATATTGGATTATAGATTATGCAGCTTTAGGAGGACGTAATTTTATTGGTAATCCTAAACAACCTACTATTTCTGTTTGTAATTTGGTAGATGGAGAATATCAAATCAGTAAATTTAGAGATGATGAACAGGTTATTTCTCAAACTTTTCCTG
>LJOT01000112.1 GCA_001672075.1 Anabaena sp. CRKS33 | reverse complement strand
GCTATCGCCTTCAGTTGACAATTATTTCGCGCAAAGTCGCAAAGGAGCAAAGACGCAAAGAAGAAAAGGAAGAGATTTTTTTTCAGCCATTGTAGAGATCTAGCAAACAATCAAATCCTGTAAATCCTTTAATCGGTGGATATCCTGATTCTGACAATTATAATTATGGGAAATTTTGGGTTTCCTGGCGTGAACCCAAACTAATAGCTACAAGCAACTCGAAAACCGTAGTCATAGCATCTGTAGTATGCGTTGTTGCCGTTGCGACAAGCTGAACGGCAAAGTCCACGAAGGTCGATCCAGGAACCCCCGCGTAATATCTGTTTGTTATTGCTACTAATCCAAGGAATACTATCATTAGGCCAAATAGGCGCGTTTATATAATTTTTATGCCAACCATCTTCACACCACTCCCAGACATTTCCGTGCATATCATACAAACCAAAAGCATTAGGGGGAAATTTTCCTACTTCTGTGGTTTGTCCATACTTATTACGATGATTGACTAAATCGGTGGTAATGGTATCACCGAAGTAGTAGGGAGTTGTGGTATTACCTCTACAAGCATATTCCCATTCTGCTTCACTGGGTAAGCGATATAATTTACCTGTAGCTTTACTTAGTCTAGCACAAAATTCCTGTGCGTCATGCCATGATACATTTTCAACTGGAAGATTTGCACCTTTGAAGTGTGAAGGTTTAGACCTTAAATCAATCTTCACCTTGGGTAAATCTGCTACCCTTTCCCATTGGGCTTGAGTAACAGGGTATTTTCCCATAAAAAAAGGTGGAACTGTAACTTGATGTTGAGGTTTTTCAGAATCATCTCCTTGTCCTTCTGGTGAACCCATGAGGAATTTTCCCCCAGGTATTGCGACCATTTCTAAAACTACACCATTTCCTAAATTTTCATTTTGTGTAGAAGAAATTGCTGGGTTAAATCTTGAAGAAATAGTATTGGGGATAAACCCCTGCAAAGAAATAGAAGAATTTTGTATTTGTGCTGATGTTGAAACTATCTGTTTTTCTAATGATGATAAAACCTCGTATGCTGACTGAAAACGATTAATGGGTAAATCCTGCAACATTTTATCTAAAACTATTTCCAACTCCTGACTCACAGAAACATATTGTTTCCATGTCCACTGCATTCTCATGGAATCAAATATTAAATCATCACCATCAGCTTTTTGCAAATGTCCCGTTAATAAACGAATACAAGTTACAGCTAAACTATAAAGATCGCTATTCGGAAAAACCATCCCGCGCAATTGTTCCGGTGGTGCATATCCCGGCGTTCCCGTAATTGTCCCCACCCTAGTCAGAATACTTCCCCCAACTTCCTTAGAAACTCCAAAATCAATTAGGAATAAAGCACCAGTTTGAGAACTTTTAATAATATTTTCTGGTTTAATATCTCTATGAATGACTTTATTATCATGGACAAATTGTAAAATAGGTAATAATTCAACTAATATCTGTTTAACTTCCGATTCGCTGAATTTTCCTTTTTGTTGTAATTCATCTAAGAGATTTTTACCTTCGATAAATTCCTGAATTAAATATAATCTTCCTTCTTGGGGAAAAAAAGCGAGTAAATCGGGAATATGTGAATGTTTCCCTAAATCTCGCAGTCGAAAAGCTTCTTGTTTAAATAACTCCGTCGCTTTTTCTAAAGCCGCACTTCCCGACTGTTGGGGTAAAAATTGCTTAATTACACAGGGAGTATCTAATCTTTGTTTGTCTACTGCTAAAAAGGTTCTCCCAAAGCCACCTTCACCAATTACCCGCACACTACGATACCGTTCTTGCAATATTAATTTACTTCCACAATGTTGACAAAATATCGTGTCCGGTGGATTTTGCTGTAAACAGTCGGGGTTAAGACATTGACTCATAGATACTCGTTGGGGCTAATCGTTTCAGTATAATTATACAATATTTTCCATTTTTACCCCAAACCTAATTAATTTACCGCAAAATCACTATATTTTCTTCTGGTTGGTGAATGAAATGCTAAAACAATATCTTGTTTTGGTACTCCTAATTCTAATAAATCTTGAGCAATTCTTCTTTCAGTTCCATTGTGTTGTATCCAAATTTTACCATCTTTAATATCAATATGTATCATGATTCCATGAATGCGTTTTTCTCCATTCCATCCCACAGTCATTAATTGATAATGATTATGTTCTTTGTCAATAATTACCTGTAATTCTACATCTCCATAGGATGGTTTATATTGACTATATTCTTCGATAATACTTTCAATATAATGCCGATACTTTTCTAATTTATCCATTGAGATATTACCTCCTTGTCAATATTATAAACAATAATTTTTAACTGATAATAATGGTGTTTTTCCCCAAGGGTGACAACCAGAAATTGCTGGGATATAAGTAACACAACTACCATTGTGATCAGGACGAATAACTGTGGTGTAATCTTGTAAAGACTTGATAAGGATTATATCATGTTTGAGTTACTTTATTATAATAAAATAACCTTTATTTAGGAATAATTACTAAACATGATTATAAAAATGGGTAAAGTCTATCTTGTTGGTGCTGGACCTGGAGATGTGGCCTATTTGACAGTTAAAGCCTATCGTCTTTTACAAACTGCTCAAGTATTAGTCTATGATGCTTTAGTTGATAGTCAATTATTAGATTGTGTACCTAGTAATTGTCTAAAAATAGATGTTGGTAAACGCGGTGGTCAACCTAGCACTTCCCAAACTGAAATTAACGATTTACTGGTAAAACATTGTTTAGAAGGTAAACAAGTTATTAGACTAAAATCGGGAGATCCTTTTATATTTGGCCGCTGTCTTTTAGAAATTGCCGCTTTAAAAACAGCCGGTTGTGATTTTGAACTCATTCCCGGAATCTCTTCGGCATTAGCAGCGCCATTATTAGCGGGAATTCCCCTGACAGATAACGTTCTTAGTCGTTGTTTTGCAGTCTGTACAGCCCATGAACCAGATACTTTAAACTGGGAAGCATTAGCAAGCTTAGAAACCTTAGTAATTTTGATGGGAGGAAAAAATTTACCGGAAATAATCCATCAAATGATAAAATATGGAAAATCCTATTCTACACCCATTGCTATTATCCGTTGGGCTGGGACACCAAACCAACAAATCTGGACAGGAGAACTGGAAAATATCCTCCAGCAAACCGCTGGTTTATCTCTTTCTCCCGCAGTTATAGTTATTGGTGAAGTTGTCCGATTACGCGATTACTTGTAATCTAACTATAATCTAAAAAAATCTCCTCTTTGCGTCTTTGCTCCTTTGCGTCTTGGCGCGAAACCAAAAATTATTAATGCAACAACCGTGAATTACAATCTTTCCCCCCTCGCTGGTAAAACCATCTTAGTTACCCGTTCCGTCGGCCAATCAAATCAATTTAGCGATCGCTTAACCTCCGCAGGTGCTAAAGTAATAGAAATGCCAACTTTGGAAATTGGACCTCCTAGCAGTTGGGCAGCTTTAGATCAGGCAATTTCACATTTATCAACCTTCAATTGGCTAATTCTCACCTCTAGTAATGGGGTAGAATACTTTTTTCAAAGATTAGAAAAATCTGGTCAAAATCAAGATGCTTTATCTGGGGTAAAAATTGCCGTTGTTGGTGAAAAAACAGCCCAAAGTTTGCAAAAACAAAATATGCAAGCGGATTTTATTCCTCCCGACTTTGTTGCTGATTCTTTAGTGGAAAACTTTCCTGAATTACTAACAGGTAAAAGGATATTATTTCCCAGAGTTGAAAGTGGTGGCAGAGAAGTTTTAGTTAAAGAATTAACCGCAAAAGGTGCGGAAGTAATTGAAGTTCCCGCTTATGAATCTTGCTGTCCTCAAAGTATGCCAACTACGGCTGAATATGCCTTAGTTAATAATACCATAGATATCATTACTTTTGCGAGTTCTAAAACTGTTCTATTTTTCTCCCAATTAACAGCACCTATTTTTACCTACAACCCGGAAATTTTAGCCAGGGTTTCCATAGCTTCCATTGGTCCCCAAACTTCAACAACTTGTCGTTCTATCTTGGGAAGAGTGGATATTGAAGCACAAGAATATACTTTAGAAGGTTTAACAAATGCTATTATTAAATATGTAATCAAAGAATAACGAACCACAGAGGCACAGAGATCACAGAGGGATGTATTTAATCACTAATGAATAAAAATTTAATTGGTTTAACTGGTGGTATTGCGACGGGTAAAAGTACAGTTGCTAATTATTTAGCTACAGCTTACAATTTACCGATTTTAGATGCAGATATTTATGCGAGAAATGCTGTGTCTTTTGGTTCTCCCATACTTTCACAAATTGTTGAAAAATATGGTAAAGATATCATATTGAATGATGGTAATTTAAATCGAGGAAAATTAGGAGAAGTTATCTTTAATTTGCCACAAGAACGTCATTGGGTAGAAAGTTTAATTCATCCTTATGTTAGAAATTGCTTTGATAAGGCTATTAAGGAATCATCTGCAAATACTTTAATTTTAGTGATTCCTCTATTATTTGAAGCCAATTTAGAGGGCTTAGTTAATCAAATTTGGGTTGTATCTTGTTCGGAACAACAACAATTAGAAAGACTAATAGTAAGAAATAATTTAACAGCAGAACAAGCAGCAGCAAGAATTAACAGTCAATTACCCATTGCTGAAAAAATCGCTCGTGCTGATGTAAATTTAGATAATTCTTCTAATTTAGAATCCCTTTTACAACAAATAGATATAGCGATAAAAAAGGGTATTTAGGGCTTGCTGATAGCGTAGCGTTAGCCATATAAACCTAAAACCATTTATTAACAAAGGGTTTCGCGGATTTTTACCACAAAAAACTGTAACCTGTTCCCTGTTCCCTGTAACCTGTTCCCTGTAACCTGTAACCTGTTCCCTGTTCCCTGTAACCTGTAACCTGTAACCTGTAACCTGTAACCTGTAACCTGTTCCCTGTAACCTGTTCCCTGTAACCTGTAACCTGTTCCCTGTTCCCAGTTAAGAGTTCCCTGTTCCCTGTTCCCAGTTAAGAGTTCCCTGTTACCTGTTACCTGTCCTCAGAGATTGCGCGAAACAAAATTTAACTTTCTCCCCCCACCACAATATCCCTAATTCGCAAACTCGGACCACCGCAACCCACCGGTAAACCATTTTGTCCACCTTTACCACAACCCCCGGATTCATCCCAGTAAAAATCATCACCAATGGCTTCTATATCTGCGAGGGTTTGGAAAACGTTACCGGAAAGGGTAACATCTTTTACGGGTTCGGCAATTTTCCCGTTTCTAATCATCCAAGCTTCCCCAGCAGTGAAAGTGAACATTTCCCCATTCGTCATTCCACCTAACCAATTTTGGGCATAAACTCCTTCTTGGATATCAGTAAATAAGTCGGGAACTGGGGTTTTCCCCCGTTCAATCCAGGTATTTGTCATTCTGACAATGGGTGAAAAGTGATAATTGAGACAACGAGCATTACCCGTGGGTTTCTCCTCTAATTTACCAGCAGTTTCACGGGAATGCAGTCTACCAACTAATATACCATCCTGAATTAACTGGGTAGTCGTTGCCGGTGTCCCTTCATCGTCGTAAAAATAACTACCGCGATGTCCTTGGGGTGCAGCACCATCAAATATTTGCAGTTCTTCGGGTCCAAAACGTCTTCCTAAAGTCATAACTTCGAGAATATCCGGGTTTTCATAGGCCATATCTGCTTCAGAAAGGTGTCCAAAAGCTTCATGAACAAATAAACCACTGAGAATGGGATCAATCACTACGGTGTAAGTGTTGCCTTTGACTGAAGGTAATGATAAAGACGTAACTGCTCTGGCTGCTGCACCTTTAACTTGTTTGTCTAAATTAGTTAAGTCTTCGTAGGCTTTGCGAGAACCAGTGGTTTCTCTGCCGGTTTGTACGGTGTCTCCATTCCTGGCTGTGGCTGCAAAGCGCATTTCCATATCTACCCAAGATTGGTCAATGAAAGTTCCTTCGGATGTGATAATAATCACTCTTTGGCTGCTGTCACTATAACGGACTGAAGTGGTAGTAATACGGTGATCTAGTGTTCTCATTAATTCTGCATAGCGATCGCATAATTGTTTTTTCTGCTTCAGCGAAACTTGACGGGGATCAGTACCCAAGATCGGTAATTGACATACTGCTTGGACAGGATCAATAGGTGCGAGTATAGTTTCTTCATCACCAATTATCCGGGCTGCGGCGATGGCTTCTTCTATGCGCTCTTCAATGGTTGCTAATTTATTAAAACTACTTAATCCCCAACCACCTTTATAACAAGTACGAATCTGGCCACCAATAGAAATACCCTCACTGAGAGTTTCCACTTGCTCACCACGTAAGACAATATCTGTTCCCTCGGCTTCTTCTAAGCGAATCATTAAATAATCCACACGGGAAGAGTAACGGGAAATTAAATCTGAGAGGAGATTTTGAACATCAGTAAGTTTAGTTGTCATTGCAAAATTCACTATCAGTAGGTTGGCGTTAAAAATTGTCGTTATGACAAGGGAACAGGGAACTCTTAACTGGGAACAGGGAACAGGTTTTGGGCAACTTTACTTTTCGTTACCTATGTCGTTTTTTTCCATTCACCTACTTAAACTACATTTATTTTTACTCAAAAACATATTTTTCTGCTACTTTCCAATAACGGGAAAACCGCTTTAAATCAATATATCCATCATATTCAAAAAACGGTTCTACAGCAAAAACTTCCAATTTTGCAGACTTTTCAATTTGATCACAAATATCACTAAAGAGGGGACTAGGGCTATCTGTAGTCACCACAAAATTAGTATTATGTTCTTGAGCGAAAGCTAAAACTTCTGCTGCTACATTCCCCCGGCGAATTTCTACAGGTAATTCTAGCAAACATTCGTAAATAAACGTGAGGCGTTTTAGTCCAATATGCCATTTAGCAATTAAAGCATCATCCCAAACCCAAAGGGCTGGGGCTTGGGGATATTCTTGAAGTGCAGGGTTGTAGGGACTCAGACAGTCTCCATTTACCCAAACAACGGGTTTATTCATCATCTGTATAAGTAGGTTGGCGTTAAAAATTGTCGTTATGACAAGGGAACAGGGAACAGGGAAAAGGGAACAGGGAACTCTTAACTGGGAACAGGGAAAAGGGAACAGGTTTTGGGCAACTTTACTTTTCGTTACTTATGTCGTTTTTTCCGTTCACCTACTTATATATACCCATCTTAAATCATAACGGTGAAGCTGGATCATCTTCAAAAAGCTCAAATCCTTTAAATGCCTGTAAAATAAACATTCTAGCTTGTCACTTAACCCGTGAATTGCGTTGTCAATAAATTTTTGCTCATTTTTACAAAATCGTAACTATAGATACACACAATTATAGCAACCGTGGCTAACATGATAAAAATATTTGCTCAAAATATTTGATTAACAGGAAACATCAATAATCAAAAAAACCATTGTTCTTGTTCATCTTTCCCCTTTAATAAATACCAGCTTACAGGAGTTTACCTTCTTAAATAATTTACTTGACCAAAAATAATCTTTACTGCCTGAAACATCAGGCTCAATAACACTTAATCACAATTTGGTATAACTGAGGATCTGACATGGGAAATCAAAAACACTTTTGTGGTAATTTCCCAAACTACTGAATATCCGCAGTTAACCTCCTGGTGATATTTCAGCTAAACAATCAAGGAGTTAACCATGGTTCGACAAATGTGCTGGTTATCTAAGTCTAACGGTGATGATGAAAAGATTTTGTACTTGCAAACTGCATCTGGACAACCTTGGCGGCCTTATACAGCTTTTCCTCAATTTTCAGTTCCAGATCATCGCGTTCCTCGCGGTTCTAAGGGTTGGGCTACTTATCAAAAACTCTTAAAGGCAGGTTGGACTTTAGTCCCTAGTGCTAGGGGCAGCGAATTTGGCGAAAGTTGCTATACAGAGTCAACAGTGCAAGCTTTATAAGCCATACTACCATCTCTGGATTATTTGCGCCTTTGCGTCCTGGCGGGAAATAAATTCATCAGTTACACCCGCAAGACCTTAGAATAGATAAGGTGTGTTAACTGCTGTCAAGAACATTTAGAGAACATTTATATTTATGCCTCCTCGTTGGCCTCGCAAACCAGACCGCAAAGATCCAGAGTTTCGTAAACTAGATGATCGCATGAATTTTGCTGTTCATGTCGGTATTTGTGCAACTGTGACTTCAGGATTGTGGTTTTTCCACATTTTGAAAAATACTCCCTGGGAATGGCTACCAGGGTTAACAATTGGTTGGATAGGAGTATTACTACTGCATCTAATTTACATTGGTGCGATCGCTAATTACGACCAAACTCCACCAAAATCTACCTAAAGAATGAAAATTAAGCTAGGGTATTCTCACCTGTGGTAGTAGCTCAAGTCTAGCTACTTGAGTAATAATGTGAAATAAGCTAAGATATCCCAATGTTACTAACAATGAGATTGTATTTATGGCTCAAATCAATACCACAGAATTACTAGAAACCCTAGCCGCAGAAATTGGTGAAAGTGTTTATATAGATATTGCTAAATGGCATCTTTATTTATCCGATGCCAAATTGCATAATGTTGTGGCTGAAAAGTTGTATCCTTTAATTACTTCTAAAGACATTAATGAAGACAAAGTAATTAAAGTCTTAGAATCTATTACCGTCAAAGTCGGTGGTGGCAGAAAGGAACTATCTTTAATTGATTTATTACCATTACAATGTCAAGTTGCCTTAGTGGATATCTTAGAAAAATATCAACGGGAAATATAATCTTTACTTTCTTACCATTCCCATTGGCAGATTTACACATTTGAATAATGGAGGTTGATCAAAATGTTTTTACAAATCAAAGATAGCCGCGATTTGGTGAAAATAGTTGATGTTCAAGAACTATTTGACCCCACTATTAAAATCGTTCATGCCCAAGATCAAGAAGGACAAGAAGAACAGGAAACAGATATTTATAAAAAGGAAGAATTAATATTTCCCTCTGGGGAAAAATTACCGCGTTGTTGGTTAGATGCCCATTATAGAGAAGCTTGCTTAACTTGATTTTAAGGCGTTGCTGAAACCAGGTATGAATTTAGGTGTAGAGACGTTCCATGGAACGTCTCTACTTTACCGGAGATGTCTAATGGATAGACTAAATGAATATCAACAAATTATCCAGGAAGTATTAACTGAATATGCAGCAATTCCTTATTACCACAGAGAATTGCAAACAGAATTAATTATTGGTAAAGACGATAAAGATTATTTATTAATAACTTCTGGTTGGGAAAAAGTGTGAGAGTTCATGGTTGTATTGTCCATATACAAATTATTGATAGTAAAATTTGGATTCAAAGGGATGGAACGGAAGATGGAATTGCTAACGATTTAGTTAATGCTGGTATTCCTAAAGATCAAATTGTTTTAGGTTTTCATCCCTTGGAAATTCGTCCTTATACAGAATATGCTGTTAGTTAAAAAAAATAGATCCGAGACTTCTGAGAGAAGTCTCGGATCTAAATAAATTTATTGTCAAGTAGTGAACTTAACTAAACCCCTACTTTTTCCTCTCCTGTTACACCCTCAGCACCCTGAGAAAAGGCTTTAGTAATCCAATAGGTGAAAATATGAGAAAGTACACCTAAAGGACCTGCAAATAAACATAAAGCTATCGAGTGAATTGTCCAAATGCCGGTTTTTTGTCCCTGCCAATAAATCCATCTTCCCACAAATAAATCCATTACTAAAAAATGAATCCAACCTGTAGCAGCAGCAGTTTCATTACTAAAAAACTTGGCTATATCTGCTAATTGAGGATTTGATAAAGCAGCAGCATTTTCTGGAGTAATGCTAGTGACAAATAAATACAAATACCCAGCAGCTAAAACCACAAAAGGTAGATAAGATTCCATGACCTTGCGGGTGACATTCCAATTAGGTAAAAGAATCATCAAAGCCCAAAAAGGTAAAACGAAAACATTGGCAACATTAAACAAATCTGTGGTATTCATATTACAAAATTACAAAGCTACTAATTGAGATTCTATTGCTAAAGATTGTAAATTACGACCGATAAAAACTAAACTGGTTTGTTTTGCTTCTTCTAGTTTCCAAGGACGATCATAAAATTTATCAAATCTATTTCCTACACCTTGCATAACTAACCGCATGGGTTTATTAGCAACAGCCACAAAACCTTTAATTCGATAAATTTCTTGTTCCTGTGCTAGTTTTTCTAAAGTTGCTTGTAGCTTTTCCGGGTCAAAAGTCCGGTTTAAAATCACGTGAGTTGAGTTAATTTCATCATCATGATCATGGTCTTCTTCCGTGTCGTGGTGACTAGGACGATTATCTAAATTATCTTCAACTGCGGCTGCAAATCCTAATAAAATAGATGGGTCTAATTTACCATAATCACTAGAGACAATTTTCACAACTCTCGGTAATTCTTTCTTGACTAATTCTAAAACTTCCGCTTGAGTTTGGCTATCAACTAAATCAGTTTTATTCAAAATCACTAAATCAGCACAAGCAAGTTGATCTTCAAACAATTCTTGTAATGGTGTTTCATGTTCTAGACTATCATCTTCTTGTCTTTGGGCAGCTATAGCATCTAAATCACTAGCAAAAGTTCCCGCAGCAACCGCAGCACAATCTACTACTGTAATTACTGCATCTACTGTAGCAGCATTGCGGATTTCTTGCCAACGAAAGGCTTTAATTAAAGGTTTTGGTAAAGCCAACCCAGAGGTTTCAATGATAATATAATCAATGCTATCGCGGCGTTTAATTAATTCCCGCATGGTCGGGTAAAATTCCTCTTGCACGGTGCAGCATAAACAGCCGTTTGTGAGTTCAAATATGTTAGTATTTTCTGGAGTTTCTTGTACTTCATCTTCCGGGCAAATTTGACAGGATTTTAATAATTCTCCATCTATTCCCAGTTCACCAAATTCGTTGACTAATACTGCTATCCGTCGTCCTTGGTTGTTTTGGAGTAAGTGACGGATAATGCTGGTTTTACCGCTTCCTAAGAAGCCTGTGATGACGGTAACGGGGATCTTTGTAGCCATGTTTTGTGTGTGGTTTTGAAATCAATTTTACCATATATTGTCACCCCAGATACCCAAATTATTCAAGAAGTAAAGGATCTAGTGAGAGATAAACTGTACCCAGTTTAAAGATAATTTAATTTTAATACTATTATATAAACTTCAATGAATTAATTAATTCCTCACATCTTTCTTCTCTCATTTCTGAGATAATATTAGTAATTGTATCTTGTAAACATTGATTGTTAAGTCTTTGGTTAAGTATTTCTCCTCTGTGAAGGATGCTTTTTTTGATAATATGCCAATCATGTTTAATTTGTAATTCTGTTTCTAATAATTGTTTCTCTTCTGGGGATAAACAATGAATGATTTCGACTAATTTTTTGACTAATTCCCTGTTCATGGTTGTGGTTATTGGTAAGGAATAATTGTTGATATTTATTTGATTATAACCTAAGTTGCTCTATTTAACCCAATACTTATCGGTTAATCTCAAAAAAATCAAATTATGTAGGTTGGGTTGAGGAACGAAACCCAACATTTACCAGGCTTTGTTGGGTTTCACTTTGTTCAACCCAACCTACTGGTTTTACTAATTTTTTGACTAATTCCCTGTTCATAGTTGTGGTTATTGGTAAGGAATAATTGTTGATATTGATTTGATTATAACGTAATTTGCTGTATTTAACCTAATACTTATCAGTTAATCTCAAAAAAATCAAATTACGTAGGTTGGGTTGAGGAACGAAACCCAACAAAGGCTGATTTTACTAATTTTTTGACTAATTCCCTGTTCATAGTTGTGGTTATTGGTAAGGAATAATTGTTGATATTTATTTGATTAAAACCTAAGTTACTCTATTTAACCCAATACTTATCGGTTAAGCTCAAAAAAATCAAATTATGTAGGTTGGGTTGAGGAACGAAACCCAACATTTATCAGCCTTTGTTGGGTTTCACTTTGTTCAACCCAACCTACTGATTTTACTAATTTTTTGACTAATTACCTGTTCATAGTTGTGGTTATTGGTAAGGAATAATTGTTGATATTTATTTGATTAAAACCCAAGTTACTCTATTTAACCCAATACTTATCAGTTAAGCTCAAAAAAATCAAATTACGTAGGTTGGGTTGAGGAACGAAACCCAACATTTATCAGGCTTTGTTGGGTTTCACTTTGTTCAACCCAACCTACTGGTTTTACTAATTATTAGTTTAAAAGCCCCTCTCCGTGTCGGAGAGGGGTTGGGGTGAGGTCAGATTATTTTAATAATATCCAATTTCTATCATGTTGAAAAATTCCTGGACTACTTCATCAGGATTGTTATAACATCTTTCAGAATCAAATCTTTCTACAACTTTGATACCGTTTTTCTTGAAAATGCGTTCTCTTTCTTGTTCTTCAACTCTGCGTTCTGCGGTGTGAAATGGTCCATCAACTTCTAAAACTCCCCATTTACCGTTATAACAAATGAGAAAATCAGCTTCTTTATTTTCTCTACCTTTGGGTGTGGTAAGTCGTGCTAAGGAGTTGGGTAAAAATAAAACTCCAGTTCTGTCTAATGCTTCAGCAATTTTGATTTCTGTTTTTGAGCGAAAGCGTAGTCTTTCCCAAGTGTGAATTGTTGAGTCTGAACGTTGAACTCCTTGATTATTAGAAGTATTATCTACATCAATATTTTTTTCTGGCTTATTAACAGTATTATTTTTTTCAAGAGTTTTGCTGATAATTAAATCTGTATTTTCTATAATTTTTTTATATAAACTGGCAAATTCTCCAGGTGCAAAATTACCGTTGATAGGTCGCCGTTCTGTTTTTTCATCATCAAGATAAACATATTCACAAATTACTTTGTCTAGGATTGTTCCACTATGAATATGCCAATCTCCTATACGAGAACCTGTTAAA
>LJOT01000691.1 GCA_001672075.1 Anabaena sp. CRKS33 | reverse complement strand
TACTGAACCAGATGATGCTAGAGCCGCTTTATGTCTTTTGGCTTTGTTTTTAATGATTACTACTCTTTTACCATTAACTCCCGCTTTAGCTGGACGTTTGGGTATTGGTACGTAGGTATATCGTCAAGAATTTCGGGGTTGAGTCATGGCGGTATGAATTATGTTTCGCACCAATATCTCCTTATTTCCCTCCCATACTCTGTGGTGTGGGAAGTAATTACATCAGGCTCTCCCCGCCATGAAATAACAGCCAGAGCCTCTTAAAAGTATTCCCAGTCAGAGCTTGTCCTAAGTTGACAATTTAATGGATAAACCCATACAAAAATCAAATACAGTGTTGAAATCGGCCAATGCTTTTATCCATCAAGACAAAACTCAAGTTCAATAAAACCCAAGAAATATTAATGGCTAAACACGCTGGCATAGCGAGATTTACCTATTGCTGTGCCAAACCATTACAGAAAGTGCTATATCAATTACAAATTAACCTGAATGCAAAGGTTGAATATCTACGAGTGGGAACACAACAGGTGATATATCTAATGCCTGAATATGTGTATATTAAAAAAATTATTAGTTAATCATCAACTGTAAATTTTATGGATTCCCATTTGCTACTATGTCAAGCTATAGCTGATCGTATTATTACTAATTCTCAGCAAAGAATTACCTTTGCTGAATACATGGATATGGTGTTATATCATCCAGAATATGGATATTATGCCAGTGATGCTGTAAAAATTGGATTTCGAGATAGTGA
>LJOT01000690.1 GCA_001672075.1 Anabaena sp. CRKS33 | reverse complement strand
TTGTAGAGAGGGGTACTCTTCCAGAATTTCCTCAATTGAATCACCAGCACCTAAAAACTCCATAATTGTTTGTACAGAAATTCGAGTATTAGTAATAATGGGTCGTCCATTGCAAATATCTGGATTAATAGTTATTCTGCTTTCCATTTTGTTTATTTCTTGTCGTTATTAATTAATTGTAGCATTTGGCTGATAGCGTGGCGTAAGCTATATGAGGATTTACAGGATTTACAGGATGAGGGATCTATTTGCAAATGAGGTTGCTAATTTGACGGTGGTTAATTGTCTGAATCAGGATTTCCAGGATTTCAGGATTTACAGGATGAGGGATCTGTTTGCAAATGAGGTTGTTAATTTGACGGTGATTAATTGTCTGAATCAGGATTTCCAGGATTTCAGGATTTACAGGATGAGGGATCTGTTTGCAAATGAGGTTGTTAATTTGACGGTGGTTAATTGTCTGAATCAGGATTTACAGGATTTCAGGATTTACAGGATGAGGTATCCGGTGGTTAATTGGTGGCGATCGCTGTGGTAAATTGTTTGGTAGTGTAGCGTGGCACAAGTCTAGGATTTGAAAGTTTTCAAGCATCCTCTAAATAGTCCAAGCTCTGGAATTGTAGATGGGATAATTTTATAAGGATATAATCTACCCTTAGTTTACATATTTTTGAATAATGACAACAATATTAGCTTGGTAATTGTTGAGTGACATATTCTATAGTATCCAACTTTTGTAAAGCCTTAATTAATTTGTCCTT
>LJOT01000397.1 GCA_001672075.1 Anabaena sp. CRKS33 | reverse complement strand
CTCCTCTCTGCGACTCTGCGCCTCTGCGTGAGAAAAACCAAAAAAAACGGTAGAGAACCGAAATCCTCCACCGTTTAATTAACAATTACAAAAACCTAACTAAGACTCAACACCTTGGGGTAACAACTCCCGTGTTTGCTGAGAACTAACTTGCACAATGCCATTTTCATCAACGTCAACAAGAGCAGTATCGCCATCTTTGATGCGTCCAGACAGAATTTCTTCCGCCAAACTATCCTCCAACAAGCGCATAATTGCCCGACGTAATGGCCTTGCACCGTAGCTAGGACTGTAACCCTCAGTGATCAAGCGGTCCTTGAAGCGGTCTGTGACTTCCAAGACAATGCCCTTTTCCGTCAAGCGACCAAACACTTCCTTGAGCATGATATCGGCGATTTCCGTGACTTCAGCCTTATTCAACTGACGGAAGACAATAATTTCATCTAACCGGTTCAAGAACTCAGGACGGAAGTAATTCTTCAGTTCCTCATTCACTAAAGAACGAATGCGGTTGTACTGAGATTCATTAGCATCTTCAGCAAAATCGAAACCAATACCGCTACCGCCTTTTTCAATGACCTTAGAACCAATATTGGAAGTCAAAATCAGCAGAGTGTTCTTAAAGTCCACCGTGCGACCTTTCGCGTCAGTTAAACGCCCATCTTCCAAAATTTGTAAAAGCATATTGAAGACATCGGGGTGGGCTTTTTCGATTTCATCGAATAACACCACAGTGTAAGGACGACGACGGACAGCTTCTGTTAACTGACCACCTTCGTTGTAACCGACATAACCAGGAGGTGAACCGATCAACTTACTGACGGTGTGACGCTCCATGTATTCGGACATATCTAAGCGAATCATCGCTTCTTCTGAACCGAAGAAATAAGAGGCTAAGGACTTCGCCAATTCAGTTTTACCCACCCCAGTTGGACCTGAGAAGACAAAACTAGCGATCGGCCGATTAGGATTTTTCAACCCGACACGAGCGCGACGAATGGCGCGGGAAACAGCCTTCACAGCGTCATCTTGACCGATGAGGCGCTGATGTAAGGTATCTTCCATGTGTAGCAACTTCTCGGACTCAGATTCAGTGAGTTTGTTAACTGGTACACCAGTCCAGGAAGCGACAATGTGAGCGATGTCTTCTTCTGTAACTACGGGTTCAATACCGTCACCACTAGAGCCGTTACTCTTAGTTTGGGCAATAGTGCGGATTTCGGCCTTGATTTCCATTTCCCGATCGCGCAATTCCCCCGCCCGATCAAAGTCCTGAGAACGGACTGCATCATCTTTTTCTTTTAAGATTTGCCGTAGTTCCTTGTCTAATTCCTTAGCTGCTGGGGGCAGTTGGGAGTTAATTAAGCGCACCCGTGAGCCGGCTTCATCCACCAAATCAATGGCTTTATCTGGCAAATAGCGATCGCTAATATAACGATCAGACAACTTAGCTGCCGCCACCAATGCTTCATCGGATATTTTCAGCTTGTGGTGTGCTTCATAGCGATCGCGCAAACCATATAAAATTTCTATTGTTTCATCAACGCTTGGTTCGCCCACCATCACAGGTTGAAAGCGTCTTTCCAACGCTGCATCCCGTTCAATGTGCTTGCGGTACTCATCCAAAGTAGTCGCGCCGATACATTGTAATTCACCTCGCGCCAAAGCTGGCTTGAGGATATTCGCCGCATCAATAGCCCCTTCGGCCGCGCCCGCACCGATGAGGGTGTGAACTTCGTCAATAACTAGGATGACATTACCCGCCGAGCGGATTTCATCCATAATTTTTTTCAGACGTTCTTCAAATTCACCGCGATATTTAGTTCCTGCTACCAGCAGACCAATATCAAGAGTGACCACACGCTTATCTTCCAGGATATCGGGGATATCCTTGCTGGCGATACGTGAAGCCAAACCTTCGGCGATAGCGGTTTTACCAACACCTGGTTCCCCTATCAACACCGGATTATTTTTCGTCCGACGACCCAAAATTTGGATTACCCGCTCAATTTCCTTAGCGCGTCCCACCACAGGGTCGAGCTTGTTATCTATGGCCATTTGGGTCAGGTTTGAACCAAACTCATCCAGAGTTGGGGTTTTAGTGCGACCAGAGGGGCCACCCGGCGTAACTTCCGCCGTTTCTCCCAACATCCGAATCACTTGGGTTCTCACCTTGGTCAAATCTACACCCAGGTTTTCTAGCACCCTAGCTGCCACACCTTCACCTTCGCGGATCAGGCCCAACAGCAGATGCTCGGTACCAATGTAGTTATGCCCCAATTGGCGTGCTTCTTCCAAGGATAGTTCTAAAACCCGTTTTGCCCGTGGCGTAAACGGAATTTCTACGGCGACAAAGCCTGAACCCCGTCCTATGATTTTTTCAACTTCAATGCGAGCATCTTTGAGATTAACTCCCATTGATTTCAGCACCTTGGCGGCCACCCCTGTACCTTCGCCAATCAGACCCAAGAGGATCTGCTCAGTTCCGACAAAGTTGTGACCTAAACGGCGGGCCTCTTCTTGGGCCAGCATGATTACCTTAATGGCTTTTTCTGTGAAGCGTTCAAACATGGCATTTTTCCCATCACCTGCGTCGTGCCGGTATGCTGATTTTAGCACAGGCTAAAATTTTGGATATCTATATCAACAATATTAGATATCCAATTACCATGACACAGGTTGATGGGTTAATGAGTAGCTATTAGTTAGTCTCTATGTGGTTAGTGTACTGAGGAGAGTGATATTAGTAGCATTTGGGGGGGTAAATCCAAACAATAGACCATTGATGTGGGGTTGTTGGTTAACCCTCCCA
>LJOT01000111.1 GCA_001672075.1 Anabaena sp. CRKS33 | reverse complement strand
ATCCCTAGTTCTCTTATATTTGGCATAAATCCTAATCATGATCAAAAAATTAAATCTTTTGCAAATAATCTGCATTAAGATGGATGCCTTATTAAGTCCAAATCCCTGATCCAGCAAGAGATGTAACCACAATTTACATCACAAATCATCGAAAAATTAAAAAAATATAAATTGCATTTCTAGAGAAAAAAATGATAGGCTGTATACATACGGTAAATTCCAGGCTTGTCAGGTACTCTAACTCTTAATCCCCCAATGCTTTCAGCCGAAAGGGGAATTTAGTCCCCTCTGCTTGATCAAGGGAGGGTGTTTGGTGAAGTAAAAACCGGATGTTGTGGGAAAGTTGAGTACAGTCCAATATCAAGAAAACTCGATAAAAATCTAGTTGAAATCCTTACAGATATTGAGTTGGAGATGAGTACAAAGAAATCCTGAACCCCTAACTATAAATACTCGTACCCCTGACTATAAATACTTGCACCCCAACCCAAAAAAATCTTTTTTAATTTTTGTATCGTTGCAATACAAGGATTTAAGGATTTGAGTACAAACATAATAAATCTAATAAGTTCTATCCTTTGTCAACCAAGGGGGACAAAAAAAAGGGCTGCTATAAATCATTTATCGCCAATCACTTAACGCTCCTTAACAAAACAAAGTTAATAGTCAAAAGTGAGTGGAGGGATGAGATTAGCACCATGTCTATAATTTAGACATTGGCAGTAGTAACAGCATCTCCCACAGTGGCTCTCAAGTCCACCGCAAACAGCGAAATTCAATGACACTACCTGCTACCAACATTCTCACCTCCGATAACCTGCGAGATCAGGATTCTATTATCATCCCCGCTAAATCTGGTAATTGCGGTTGCGACAGCAGCACAACTCCAGAAATGGACGAAAAACTTAGAGAACGCATTGCTAAACACCCCTGTTATAGCGAAGAAGCTCATCATCACTATGCACGGATGCACGTTGCTGTCGCCCCGGCTTGCAATATTCAATGTAACTATTGTAACCGCAAGTATGATTGTGCTAACGAAAGTCGTCCGGGGGTAGTCAGTGAACTGCTCACACCAGAAGAAGCTGCCCATAAAGTGTTAGTAATTGCGGGTAAAATTCCGCAAATGACCGTATTGGGAGTGGCTGGACCTGGTGATCCTTTGGCTAATCCAGAAAAAACTTTTCGGACTTTTGAATTAATTGCAGACAAAGCCCCAGATATTAAATTGTGCTTATCTACTAACGGTTTGATGCTGACAGAATATATTGATCGCATTAAACAATTAAATATAGATCACGTTACCATTACCCTTAATACCATTGACCCGGAAATAGGCGCACAAATCTATTCTTGGGTTCACTATAAACGCAAGCGTTACAGAGGTGTAGAAGGAGCAAAAATTCTTCTAGAAAAACAATTAGAAGGATTGCAAGCTCTCAAAGAAGCTGATATTTTATGCAAAGTTAATTCTGTGATGATTCCGGGAATTAATGACCAACATTTGGTAGAAGTTAATCAAGCTATTCGGGAGAGAGGCGCGTTTTTACATAACATTATGCCGCTAATTTCTGCACCCGAACATGGTACACATTTCGGTTTAACTGGTCAACGTGGACCTACAGGAAAAGAACTGAAAGAAGTCCAAGATAATTGTTCTGGTAACATGAAAATGATGCGCCACTGTCGTCAGTGTCGAGCAGATGCGGTAGGATTATTAGGAGAAGATCGTAGCCAGGAATTTACCAAAGATAAGTTCATGGAAATGACTCCAGAATATAACTTTGAAACCCGCCAAGAAGTTCACGAAGGTATTGAGAAATTTAGAGAAGAAATTAAGGCCGCAAAAGATAAAGTATTGACTGGCAAAAAATCTGCTAATAATCCTAAAATCTTGGTTGCAGTAGCCACAAAAGGCGGTGGATTAGTTAACCAACATTTCGGACACGCCAAAGAATTTCAAGTTTATGAAGTTGATGGAAATGAAGTTCGTTTTGTTAGTCACCGCAAGATTGATCAATATTGTCAAGGTGGTTACAGCGAAGCAGCTACCGCAGATAATATAATGAAAGCGATCGCAGATTGTAAAGCAGTCTTGGTATCGAAAATAGGCAACTGTCCTAAAGAACAATTAGAAGCAGCAGGAATAAAAGCTGTTGAAGCCTACGACGTAATTGAAAAGGTTGCTTTAGAATTTTACGAGCAATATGTTCAGGTTAATGGGTAATTCAATTTTGGATTTTGGATTTTGGATTTTATTGAATTAACTCTAATCTAAAATCTAAAATCTAAAATCTAAAATCTCAGAGGTAAATAATCATGGCTTACAAAATTACTAGCCAGTGTATTTCTTGCAAGTTGTGTTTACCTGTTTGTCCTACTGGTGCAATTCAAGAAGTTGATGGTAATTATTGGATTGATTCTCAACTTTGCACAAATTGCGCTGGTAGTATTCACACTGTACCTCAATGTAAGGCCACTTGTCCGACTGCTGATGGTTGTGTTCAACAATCTAGTGATTATTGGGAAAGTTGGTTTGCTTATTACCACCGTGTTTTAGCAAAATTAACCAATAAACAAGACTACTGGGAGCGTTGGTATAGCTCTTATTCTCAGAAGTTTTCCCAACAGTTGCAAAAGCATCAAGGCCAAGTAATTATATAGGTGATTTCATGGGTGATAGGTAATAGGTAATATTTTCCCCCATTACCTATTACCAATTACCAGTTAATAATTCTAGCTAATTACTCATAATCTTTATATGGAAACCATGCAAAATAATTGCATTTATCTTGATAATAATGCCACCACTAAAATAGATCCTCAAGTTGTTGAGGCTATGATGCCTTATTTGACGGATTATTATGCTAATCCTTCCAGTATGCACACTTTTGGTGGACAATTGGGAAAAGCTGTAAAAACAGCCAGAGAACAAATTGCTGCTTTACTGGGAGCCGAAGAATCAGAAATTGTTTTTACCAGTTGCGGAACTGAAGGTGATAATGCTGCTATTCATGCAGCGTTATTAGCTCAACCAGAAAAACGTCATATCATCACTTCTCAAGTAGAACATCCTGCGGTTTTAAATGTCTGTAAACAATTAGAATCTAAAGGTTATCAAGTTACCTATTTGTCAGTTAATTCCCAAGGACAAATAGACTTGAATGAGTTAGAAGCTTCTTTAACTGGTAACACTGCTTTAGTAACAGTAATGTATGCCAATAATGAAACCGGCACAATTTTTCCCATTGAAGAAATTGGTGTTAGAGTTAAAGAATATGGAGCTATCTTCCACGTTGATGCAGTGCAAGCGGTAGGTAAAATACCCTTAAATATGAAGACCAGCACCATAGATATGTTAACTATATCTGGTCACAAAATTCATGCTCCTAAAGGTATTGGTGCTTTGTATGTTAGACGTGGGGTTCGTTTCCGTCCTTTCTTAGTTGGTGGACATCAAGAACGAGGACGTAGAGCAGGTACAGAAAATGTTCCCGGAATTATTGCTTTAGGGAAGGCTGCGGAATTGGAATTATCACATTTAGCAGAAGCAACTCAGAAAGAAAGAAAGTTACGCGATTATTTAGAACAGTCTCTTCTGGCTAAAATTCCTGATTGTCAAGTAAATGGTGATATTAAAAATAGATTACCAAATACTACAAATATCGGTTTCAAATATATTGAAGGTGAAGCTATTTTACTCTCTTTAAATAAGTACGGTATTTGTGCTTCCTCCGGTTCTGCTTGTACTTCTGGTTCTCTTGAACCTTCTCATGTTTTACGAGCTATGGGTTTACCCTACACTACTTTACATGGCTCAATTCGCTTTAGTCTTTCTCGCTACACAACTGAGGCTGAAATTGAGAAAGTAATTGCAGTTATGCCGGAAATTGTTGACCGTCTGCGGGCTTTATCTCCCTTCAAAAATGATAATGCCGATTGGTTGCAACAACAAGGACAAACTTTAGTAAATAGGTAATGGGTAATGGGTCATAGGTAATGGGATTCCTCTATTACCAATTACAAATTACCAATCATCAATCCAAAATCTAAAATCCAAAATCCAAAATCAATTATGTGGGACTACACTGATAAAGTATTAGAGTTATTTTACGATCCTAAAAATCAAGGTGCAATTGAAGAAACCGGTGAAGCTGGTGTGAAAGTGGCAACTGGTGAAGTGGGAAGTATTGCTTGTGGTGATGCTTTAAGATTACATTTGAAAGTTGAAGAAGCAACAGATAAAATTCTTGATGCACGTTTTCAAACTTTTGGTTGTACTAGTGCGATCGCTTCTTCTAGTGCTTTAACTGAAATGATTAAAGGTTTAACTTTAGATGAAGCTTTGGGAGTAACAAATAAGGAAATCGCTGATTATTTAGGTGGTTTACCTGAAGCGAAAATGCACTGTTCTGTTATGGGTCAAGAGGCTTTAGAAGCTGCCATTTATAATTATCGTGGCATTCCTCTAGAGGCACATGACGATGAAGAAGGTGTCCTCATCTGTAGTTGTTTCGGAATAACTGATGCTAAGATAAAGAAAGCAGTTGCACAAAACAATCTCTTCAGTGCAGAGCAAGTAACAAATTATGTAAAAGCTGGTGGCGGATGCGGTTCTTGTTTAACGAAGATTGATGATATAATCAGAGAAGTAAAGCAGGAAGCCGCCAACAAAAATCTCTACAGCTACAAGGCGAAAGCTAAAACAGAAATTCCTAATTCAGAGTTTATTGTCGGGCAACAAAAACCATTAACTACAGTCCAAAAAATTGCCCTGATTCAAAAAGTATTAGATGAAGAAGTCCGACCCGTGTTAATCGCCGACGGGGGAGATGTAGAACTTTATGATGTTGAAGGTGATAAAGTTAAGGTAATTCTTCAAGGTGCTTGCGGTTCATGTTCTAGCAGTACCGCTACTTTAAAGATTGCCATTGAAGCGAGATTACGCGATCGCATCAGCAAAGAAATTATTGTCGAAGCAGTTTAGAAATTAGTCATTGGTCAGTGGTCATTAGTAATTAGCAAAAAACAACTGACCACTCACAAACAAAAATCCCTACAAACCAATAAATACTATGAACACCACTAGATGTTTTGTAGAGCGATCGCCCCCGTAGCGACGTTCTACACACGCTCACCGCCGTAGAACTTGGCCGTGAGAACCGACAGACGAAAAACACCAAATCAACCAATTCTAGGAAAACACGAACAATGACTACTGACGCAAATATTAGACAGATAGCTTTCTACGGCAAGGGCGGTATCGGTAAATCTACCACTTCTCAAAACACCCTCGCAGCTATGGCTGAAATGGGTCAACGCATCATGATCGTAGGTTGCGACCCTAAAGCTGACTCTACCCGTTTTAATAATATGGACATCTTCCACACCCAATTTCAGCCAATTCTTGAGGTGTGAGGATTGACGTTTACCTGTATAGCTAAAAAATTGTTATATTGTAAGTAGGTGAACGGAAAAAAACCGACATAAGTAACGAAAAGTAAAGTTGCCCAAAACCTCTTCCCTGTTCCCAGTTAAGAGTTCCGTGTTCCCTTGTCATCAGGATTTAAGGATTGACAGAATTTTATGGCATTTAGCAATTATAAAAGTATTAGTTCAGTCATTAAAAAGTTTCAAATCAAGTATGTACAATCTAATTTTATGTTGGAAGTAGAATTTCCGGCTAAGGAATCTTTTCGGGAGGAATTAGATTTGCTATTTACAGATGGAGTTATTGATAACTCCGAAGATGCTATTTGTGAAAATCTCATTTATCCAGTATTGAAAGAAGTATGGAAACCTTACCGAAGTAAATTAACTCTTTGGAGTCATGAAGCATTAGCTTATGATGAGGATTTATCAGGTATTCCTGATTATACTGTGACACAGCGAAACTCTTTAAGTACAATTGTTTTTGATAAACCTTATTTTTTGATAGTTGCAGCTAAACAAGACAAATTTGAAGAAGGTTGGAGTCAATGTTTAGCTGAAATGATCGCAGTTCAGAGAATTAATGATGATTTTGTTAATGATGTTTTTGGAATTGTTTCTAACGGGAAAATCTGGCAGTTTGGAAAGTTGGTTGGTGATGTATTTACTCGAAATAAAAATCTGTATATGATTCAAGATTTAGATAAATTATTTGCTGCGGTGAATTATATTTTCCAACAATGTGAATTAAAAATCCAAAAACATTAAAAAATCTCATCCAGATCCCCGATTTCTCTAAGAAGTCGGGGATATTGTTGTTTACTTGACCACCCGGATTTGGAAAATTGAGGATATCCAGACAGTTAAAGCTGTTCCCTGTTCCCTGTCCTCACAGACAACTTTTTCAGCAAGCCCTAAATAAGTCATACAAAACGATATAAGATTCTTGATTCTTGAGAAACACAAAACTTGATTTGATATTCAATTTTGTGTCTGAATAATAAATTTGTTCATCATCAACAGACAAAAATATCAAAAAATAGCTAGGCTCTTTACAAGAGTTCACTTATTATGATATGCAGGAAACAGCGACTCAAGTATTGATTCGTGTCTCTAAAAAATGGTATAGGATTCGGTATTTAGATCCTGATACCAGAAAGAGATTAATGTTATTATCAGAGGAAGAATTTGCAGTAGAAATTCAAGGGCTGCTTAAACCCGCAGCTTGATTTCTTTGATCTCACCATTGGCAACTTTTACGTAATCAATTAATTCTTTATATATTAAGGATTTATCCGCCCAGGGTGTTTCATCCCAAAAATTAATATCGCTACAACAAAACGAAAGAATATCAAATAGTTCGCTGTTGATTTTGTTGACTACGGTTTCTTTTTGTTTGATTTTATTTATCTCTAAAATTGTTTGGTCAATGGCATCTTGAATGATTGGGTTTTTAGGTAAAAGTCTCAGCGCCTTTAGTTGTTCTTGTCTAGCCATCAATTCCGGGCTATCCTGTGTTTCTACATTTGAATTTGTAATTGCATATTCCTTAATTTCCCTGTGCCGTTCTACTAAGGCTTGATCCACTGCCAAAATAATATCTGGTAGATAGGTACTAATTTTGTTACTACAAAAATCATTTCCCATGTTTTCATGTTTTTTGCAGCGGACTCTATATGTCGAATTTCGTTTCTTGCAAAAGCATTTGTAACAGCAGTCAGCGCAAATAATCTGCCCCGCTAGTGGGAAAATCTCTGTTTCCTTTTTATCCCTACCGTAGCTGTATTTAGATTTATTTTCGTCAAGTTTTCTAACTATGCGTTTGTATATATCCTCAGTCATCAAAGGTGGGTGAGTATCTTCATGGATATCCCAGTTCTCAGGTTTATTTAAATTGCCTTTGATATTATAGGCAGTACAGCCTCTGAGTACGGGGTTTAAAAGCCAGTAACGCAGTCCGGCAGCTGTCCACTTGAGATGATAAGTTTGCAGTAAATATTGCGCTGTACTCCTCAATGTAGACCCATCAAAGAGGAAATATTCAATGGTGTTGTGTGCGATCGCCCATTTACTAATTCCATTCATCTCAGATAAATCAGGAGCATACTTTTCATCCACGCGACAATACCCAAAAGGTGGACGGGGAGAAGCTTTTTTCTGCTCTCTAAAAAAGCTCATGCCATTTTTGATGCGATTAGCGAGTAGTCTAGATTCAAATTCAGCCAAACCAGCCATCTGATTCACAGAAAACCACCCAAAGGGGGAAGATGGGTCAACAGGGGCATCCAAAACCGTGAGTTTGACCTTGTACTCCTCAAAGATAGCGATCGCTTTGTGAATCCCCACCACGCTGCGTCCTAGTCGGTCAATTCTAGTGCAGATGACTTCGGTAATCTTGCCTTGTTTGCACTGAGCAATCATTTGATTAAATTCTTTCCGCTTGTCGCTGCGCCCGGACTCAACATCTGAGAAGATGACAATAGCCCCTGCTTTTTCTACTCGTGCTGTTTGTTGCTCCAAAGCATTGCCTTCATCCTGTTCACGGGTGGAAACCCTCACATAACCTGCTTTCATGATTATTCCTCATACTGCCCATATTGTTAATATAACTCTACCCGTTTGATGCTTCACTCCAAGGCTCAAACCACCGTATTACACTTGGCTGCTGAAAGAGGCGCTGTTGAAGATTTGGAACTCCACGAAGTTATGTTAACCGGTTTCCGTGGTGTTAAGTGCGTAGAATCTGGTGGTCCAGAACCCGGTGTAGGTTGCGCTGGTCGTGGTATTATCACCGCTATTAACTTCCTAGAAGAAAACGGTGCTTACCAAGATTTAGACTTCGTATCTTACGACGTATTAGGTGACGTTGTATGTGGTGGTTTTGCTATGCCTATCCGTGAAGGTAAAGCACAAGAAATCTACATCGTTACCTCTGGTGAAATGATGGCGATGTACGCTGCAAACAACATCGCTCGTGGTATTTTGAAATATGCTCACTCCGGTGGTGTACGTTTAGGTGGTTTGATTTGTAACAGCCGTAAGGTTGACCGCGAAATCGAATTGATCGAAACCTTAGCTGAACGTTTGAACACCCAAATGATTCACTTCGTACCCCGCGACAACATCGTTCAACACGCAGAATTGCGTCGTATGACCGTTAACGAATATGCACCTGATAGCACTCAAGGTAATGAATACCGCGCATTAGCGAAGAAAATCATCAACAACCAAAAACTCACCATCCCCACACCTATCGAAATGGATGAGTTGGAAGCATTGTTGGTTGAATTTGGTATTCTTGATGATGACACCAAGCACGCTGAAATCATCGGTAAACCCGCTGCTGCTACCAAGTAGTATTTAGTAATTGAGGAATAGGAAAAAGGAAAACTCTACATTACCTCCTTTTTACCTTCCTTTCTGCCCTTGGGGATTAATTTCCCCATCCCTACCCAATTAATATCTCTAAAAGCCAGAAGAGGCCAGACATGACAGTTCCAGACAACAAGAAGATTGTTGAAGAAAGAAAAGAGCTAATTAAAGAAGTTCTCAAAGCTTACCCCGAAAAAGCTGCTAAAAAGCGCGAGAAGCACTTAAACGTTCACGAAGAAGGTAAAACCGATTGTGGTGTTAAATCTAACATCAAATCCTTACCCGGTGTCATGACCGCCCGTGGTTGTGCTTACGCAGGTTCTAAAGGTGTGGTTTGGGGTCCTATCAAGGACATGATCCACATCAGCCACGGTCCAGTTGGTTGCGGTTACTGGTCTTGGTCTGGTCGTCGTAACTACTACTTAGGTACAACAGGTGTTGATACCTTTGGTACTATGCACTTCACCTCCGACTTCCAAGAACGGGACATCGTATTTGGTGGTGACAAGAAACTCACTAAATTAATTGAAGAATTAGATGTATTATTCCCCTTAAATCGCGGGGTTTCTATTCAATCTGAATGTCCTATCGGTTTGATTGGTGATGACATCGAAGCAGTAGCTAAGAAGACATCTAAAACCATCGGTAAGCCAGTTATTCCTGTACGTTGCGAAGGTTTCCGTGGTGTGTCTCAATCATTAGGACACCACATTGCTAACGACATGATTCGTGACTGGGTATTCCCCAGAGCAGATCAAGGTAAGAAAGACGGTACACTCAAGTTTGAAGGTACTCCCTATGACGTAGCCATCATTGGTGACTATAACATCGGTGGTGACGCTTGGGCCAGCCGGATTTTATTAGAAGAAATCGGTTTGCGTGTTGTTGCACAATGGTCTGGTGACGGTACAATCAACGAAATGTTGATGACCCCCAACGTGAAGATGAACCTCATCCACTGCTATCGTTCTATGAACTATATCAGCCGTCACATGGAAGAGGCTTATGGTATTCCCTGTCTAAACTATGATAATGTGTCTTAAATCTACCAGAATTTAGTCTATATATAACTTTGTTTAATTTGCTCATTGTTCTAAATGGACTAAATTTTAATCCAAATTTAAGATAATGAGAGAAAAAGGGTTACAGGAAATTTTTACCGATTTTACACCACCAGCATCTACCGATGGCAGCTATTTAGGAACGCAGACACAAATGAAAGCTACTCGGCAACATCTGGAAGAGAAATTTCAACAAGGTTTAGTAGATGTCAAATCTCGATTAAAAGCAGCTAAGATCAAGGTCGGACTAGTTGTTAGTGGAGGTACTATTCAATTACAAGCGTCCTTACCTTTAAAACCTGGTGAAATTGATGTCAGAAAAACTGGGAGAAAACAATATAAACTTTCTTTAAATATTCCTGCTAATTTAGATGGTTTAAAAACAGCAGAAGAGGAAGCTCATGAGTTAGGTAAATTAATTGCTCGTCAGCAGTTTATATGGAATGATAAATACTTGGGACAAACTGCTGATCAATTTGAAGATCCAGTTAAAACTATTGGTGAAATATTGGCAGAATTTGAAACTCAATATTTTAAAACTCACAAACTCACAGAAAAAAGTAAACACACTTTTTCTTATTATATCAGTCATCTAAAAAGGCTAGTCGGATTGGATACAGTTTTGACACAATCAGCAATAGATCAAAAATTGCAAGAGTTAAATAATGAGTATGCAAAGTACAGTACGATTAAAAGCTTAAAGATATTAAGATCAACACTTAACTTAACTAGCTTTACTTTAGAAGGAATCAAAAATAAACAACCAAAAAGTCAACCGAGAGATATTCCTAGTGATGAGGATATAGTCAGATATTATCAATCATTTGCCAATTATGCACTGACGAGAAAAGGGACAATTAAAAGAGATTGTTTAACAAGTTGGAAAATGTGGCAATGGGTTTATGGAATGTTAGCTACTTATGGTTTACGTCCTAGAGAGTTATTTGTAAATCCTGATATTAGTTGGTGGTTTAATCCTGAAAATAAAGATCACACTTGGAAAGTACACCCTGATACTAAAACCGGATATCGGGAAGCTTTACCCTTATATCCCGAATGGGTTGAATTATTTGATTTAAAAAATTTAGAATGTTTGGAACTTTTAAATAGTCAAGTTTCTGGAAAAAGTAGTTATACAGAAATTAATACTATTCGAGTTAATTGTTCTTCATGGTTTCGACGTGTAGATATTCCCTTTAGTCCTTATGATTTGCGTCATGCTTGGGCAATTAGAGCGCATATTATGGCAGTACCAATTAAGGCTGCTGCTGATAATTTAGGACATTCTGTAGAAATTCATACAGAAATTTATCAAAAGTGGTTTAGTTTAGAAAACCGGAAAAAGGTAATTAAACAAGCTGTAGATAAAAAGGATGATATCGAAGCTATAAAACAAGAAAATCTCCAGTTAAAAGCTGAGATAAAACAGTTAAGACAAACTTTAGCAAAATATCAAATTGCTGAGGTATGGAAATAGACTATAGCAGTTTCCAGTCTCGTGAAGTACAAAGTTTTTTATTTTTAAGGAATAGGGAATAGGGTATAAATTGGTGTGTACTTCATTAGATTGGGAAAGTCTATAAACAGTATTCATCTATCAAAATAAAAAACTGTTAGAGATAAACAATTTTATTAAGTTTATTAATTTGGGAATTTTAAGCCAAGGTTAAGCAAATTTTGTGAATTAATCTGAGGTTATAATTAGTTTTTAGATGCAGAAACAATATTTTTTAATCTATTTTTAATCTATAAATAAGCTGATTTAGAAATAGCAGAATAAAAAATCTTATATATGGATATTTTTGAGAATATAAATTTATATTCCCTGGTTAGAATATAACTTCTTTGGTCCTACCAAGATTGCTGCTTCTTTACGCGAAATTGCTTCTAAGTTTGATGCTAAGATTCAAGAAAACGCAGAGAAAGTAATCGCTAAATACCAACCTACCATGGATGCGATTGTTGCTAAATATCGCCCCCGTTTGGAAGGTAAGACAGTTGCTATGATGGTTGGTGGTTTACGTCCCCGTCACGTTGTTCCCGCTTTCCAAGACTTAGGAATGAAGATGATTGGTACTGGTTATGAATTCGCTCATAATGACGACTATAAACGTACTACTCACTACATTGAAAACGGAACTATCGTTTATGACGACGTTACCGCTTACGAATTTGAAGAATTTATCAAAGCATTGAAGCCAGACTTAGTTGCTTCTGGTGTGAAAGAGAAGTATGTCTTCCAAAAGATGGGTCTTCCTTTCCGTCAAATGCACTCTTGGGATTACTCCGAACTTGGTAATGTTGGTAGAAAGGTGCGTTAGTTTAAGGTTTTTTGGGAGGTTTTTTAGTTGGGGAATTAAGAGAAGTTGATTTTTAGACTAAATAGATTTTATTATGTTTAATAATAACATTGTTTGTGAATAACTGCAAGTGGTAAAGGTTTGATTTTTCAAGGTTTGAGGCTTGGCTTAAATTTGACTTAAATCAAGAGTGTTTAATATAAAACTTTTTTATTAGGAATTTTATTAGCCTAAATAGTAGGGTATGTTAGATTATTTGTCCAATGTACCCTAATAACTATTTTTTCCATTATTCTTGTGGATCATCTTCAGGAGGATGTAGACCACTTTCAACCCATCTTTGTCGATATTTTTGAATGAATTTTTCTCCACGACGTTCATCATTTAGATCAAGACGTTCACAGGTTGCTCGTCCTGTGGGAGTTTTGCCAATAATACATAAACCGTCAAATGTCCACATAAAATGTTCAGCCCAAATTTGCTGACGGGGATTAAACAAGGGAGTTTCTTTTCCAGTGTCGGGATCAATACCTGTAGTAAAATTGTAACGTCTTTCATTGCAACGACGACAGGCAAGGGCAAGATTATCAAGATTATCAGTACCTCCCAAAGATTGAGGTTGCAAATGGTCAATAGAAAGAGGTGCTGTGCTAAGAAGTTCAGGGTGGTGACAGTATTCACAGCGATACTGAGCGCGTTGTCTCACTTGCTCGTAAAGAGATTTAGGAATGGGCATTTTCTTGAGCAGCAATAGTAGCGTTAATATAACTGAAAATGTCATCAAGTTACCCTATTGCTTCTAATTCTATTGCTTCCTCTGGGGTAAGAGTATTCAATTTATTTTTATCAAGGAGTTCTTGCATTCGCTCCCCTAGTTTATCGGTAAATTTGAATAACATGAGGTTTTTAATACGCTTGATACAGATTCCTTCTGGTAGGAATTGGGAAGGTTTAATGAGTGTAG
>LJOT01000689.1 GCA_001672075.1 Anabaena sp. CRKS33 | reverse complement strand
AATGCTAGGAAATGCTTGAAATAAGCTATAGAAAATTGTATCGGTTTTCACGGTAATTGAGTAATTATTATATCTAATCTAGCTGAGGTTTCGCGCAAAAAGGCAAAGGAGCAAAGACGCAAAGCAAGAAAACTCTAGTTCTCACGCAGAGCATGGAAACGAGAGAATAGGAGAAACTAGAGATAAAATGGGGTAAAATCCTCAGATTTCTCATCTTTGCTTTTATTTCTCAACTAAGTATGGTTTAATTTAGATGGAATAAATAATTAATTTTATTAAAATGCCTGTTTATGCCTAAACAAGATCCCGCAAAATTAAAAAAAGTATCCATTAGTCTTCCCTTTGGTATTGGTGCTGCGGAATGGGAAGCGGACACAACAGAACGGAAAGCCGCTTGGTCGTTGTATGTGGAACTGGTGACACGGGTTGCTGTGCAGTCCTTGGAAGTTGACCAGGGGTTAGTGCGGGAAGCGTTAAATTCTTTGTATAGTTTATTCGGAACTACCCGCGAAGTTCTCAAAGCGGCTGGACCTGATGTAGGTGCTTCTAAGAACTCAGTTGGGGGTATTGCTATTGCGGTGTTGAATAATGGGTTAAGACCATTTTTAGCTAAATGGCATCCTATTTTACAAGCTTGGGAAGCAAGACGGCCTATGGGGGTAAGTGTGAAGGAACACGAGGTGAGTTGGTCTGAGGAAAGAAAGTTGCGAAGCGAGTTGGCTGCTTTGCGAGGTGATTTAGAAGAGTATGCGAAGGCTTTGGC
>LJOT01000110.1 GCA_001672075.1 Anabaena sp. CRKS33 | reverse complement strand
TCCTTGGCCGGGAATGATGCGGACTGTGTACGGTGATCCTGACCGTTTCCGGCGGACTTATTGGGAACATATTCCGCCCACAGATGGTAAATATACGTACTTTGCTGGCGATGGTGCGAGGAAGGATGAAGATGGCTATTTCTGGGTCATGGGGCGCGTAGATGATGTCCTGAACGTCTCTGGACACCGTTTAGGAACGATGGAGGTAGAATCAGCTTTGGTGTCTCATCCGGCGGTGGCTGAGGCTGCTGTAGTGGGTAAACCGGATGAATTGAAAGGTGAGGAGGTTGTAGCTTTTGTAACTTTAGAGGGGACTTATCAAGCCAGTGAGGAGTTGAGTAAGGAACTGAAAAAGCACGTTGTCAGTGAGATTGGGGCGATCGCTCGTCCTGCTGAAATCAGGTTTACTGATGCTTTGCCAAAAACGCGATCTGGTAAAATTATGCGTCGGTTATTGCGTAATTTAGCAGCAGGTCAGGAAGTGTCTGGGGATACTTCGACGTTGGAAGACCGCAGTGTGTTGGATAAGTTGCGGGAAGGTGCATAGTTTGGGTTAAGCTCACCCAGAGACGCAGAGGGAGTAGAAGTAATATGGGGTGGGCAATTTTGCTTACCCTGTATTGTGTGAAGGTTGAGATTTTCCAGTTTCTCTCTTGGGAAGGATTATTAAAATATAAATCATCTCTACAATATATGATATATTTTACCCTGAGTGAAGTTGGGCTTGGTTTACCCTCCAAGCCTTTTCATTTTTTCACCTGTTTCCTGTAAGCTTTTTAAGCTTTTATAGTCTTTGTCCTGCATAAATGGATCTTTTCTCATCATGACGGCGAATAATAGCTTCACCGTTACTGATTTCTATTAGTATCCAGCCTGTGCCACCAATATTTTCCCCCAGATTAACCCCGCGAGTGCTACCATCTATGTTAAATAAGGCCACAGATTGATCACCTGATTCCAATATTCCCTCTAGTTGTACAGAAACTGTTGGAGTAATAGTCGCTAATTTTGGTGGTTCCTCTTTTAAAGGTTGAGAACTAATCTCTGTCTTTTTTGTTTTTGGCTGAGTTGCTGGTTGTACATTCTTAATAGGAAGATTATTGACTACTGAAGGTGAAGGTTGTGGTATTCTGACTGGGGAAACGGTTGGTTGTTGGTAAACTGAGTCTGGAAATTGGTCAACTGGAATATTTTTTTTATTTGTCGCATTTGTGGCAATTGCAACCTGGGGAACAGGAGGTAAATTATTGGCAGCTATCGGTAAGGGAGAAGCCTTAATTTGTGGTTTATACCTCAATTTTGGGGACTGGCTAACTGGGATATATTTTCTATTTGTCGCATTTGTGGCAATTGCAACCTGGGGAACAGGAGGTAAATTGTTGGCAGCTATTGGTAAGGAAGAAGCTTTAATTTGTGGTTGGGTAATTTGTTGTTGCGTACTTGGCACAGGTAAGCCATTATTTTGCTTAAAACTAACATTAGTCAATCTCGGTTTGACTGTAGTTGTGTAGTTGCTCTTTTCTTGCTGTTCTATAAGTGAAAAAGCAGTTAACATATAGTTCACTAAATCTAGATGAGGATCTGATTTCACATCAACAGATCCTAGTGTCTGGGTGTTTTGTGAACTAGAATTCAATTGAGTATTCGCTGTATTTAATAAGGCAAAGTTCGTTAGGCAAAGCGTACATAATGTAGCCATAGACCAACCAAATCCCATATATATTAATTTATCTAAACCACTGGTTTGTGATCTCTGTGTAGTAGTAATTGCTCCCGGAAAGGAAGAATTAACTACCAGGTCTGTTTTTAGTGAACTTTTAACAAGTGAAGCAGAAGTTAATGATTGCTTGACTTTTGGTGATAAACTTACGTCTGTTCTTGTTAATGCCGTGTTGAGATTATGTACATATTTTTCCTCAGTTTGATCACAATTCTGATCATTGTGATCATTGAGAATGTTATCAATATCGGCAAAAATTTCGTTCATTAAGCCTTCAGCATAGGTTTCTATTGCACAAAGCTCTTTTGTACCGAAATTTTCCGCTGCTTCTGAATTAGGTAAATCAGTGCTAGATGTTAGTAACATATATGCTTTTGTGGTTGTAGCTGAAAATAATAGAAAAATCAAAAACTATGGTGTAAATTCACTAACTTTCTCCATTAAACAACTAATCTTGGTTTTTGTGAATACAGGAATCTATTAAATAAATAGTATTAAATATTAATTTAATCATAATTACCTAGCGGTAACTCATGAATTACCGCTACTCTTGTTAAGACAGAATTACTGGGGTTGGGGTGGCTTTAGTTATGTTATTTTTAGATATTTCTAAATATATCAAAAGGGCGTTGATATCCGCTGGGTTAACACCACCAATTCTCGCAGCTTGTCCAATAGTTAAGGGTTGGACTTTATTCAGCTTTTCCCTCGCTTCCTTAGATAAAGTATCAATGGTTGAGTAGTCCAAATCACTAGGTAGCTGGCGATTTGCTTGACGGGCAACTTGGTCAATTTGGTTTTGCTGTCTTGCTAAATAACCAGCATACTTAATATCAATTTCCGCTCCTTCTTTTTCCGCTTGTTTGAGGTTGGGGTTATGGAGTCCGTAACGTTCCAAGTCAATGTAATGAATACCTGAACGACGCAGCAAGTCAGCGAGGGTAATAGAACCTTTAATAGCTTGTTGGGTATCATCGGCGATCGCTTGTCCTACTGCCTCATTTTCCTTTATTCTAGTACAATGTAGCCGTTCTTTTTCCGCAGTAATTTGTGCTTGTTTTTCGCTAAACAAATTCCAGCGTCTATCATCAATTAAACCAATTTCCCGTCCCAAGGGTGTCATACGCAGATCAGCATTGTCAGAACGCAATAATAAACGATACTCTGAACGACTCGTAAGCATTCGATAAGGTTCTCGTAAATCCTTTGTACACAGGTCGTCAATTAACGTACCAATATAACTTTGTTCACGGGGAAAAATAATCATTTCCTCACCCCGTACAAACCGCGCTGCATTGATTCCTGCTATTATCCCTTGAGCAGCAGCTTCTTCATAACCTGTAGTCCCGTTTACCTGTCCTGCACAAAATAAGCCAGGGACTTTCTTAGTCATTAATGTGGGAAAACATTGAGTTGCCGGTAAATAATCATACTCTACCGCATAGGCAGGACGTAACATGACACAATTTTCTAAACCTGTCAAACTCCGCAACATCAAAATTTGCAAAGTTTCTGGTAAACCAGTAGAAAAACCCTGAATGTATAATTCAGGAATATCTCTTCCTTCCGGTTCAATAAAGATTTGGTGACTTTCTTTATCTACAAAGCGGACAATTTTATCTTCAATACTCGGACAATAGCGGGGTCCCTTTGCTTCCACCCAACCACCATACACAGGGGACAGATGTAAATTTTCCTGAATTAAACGATGAGTTTCTTTAGTGGTCCGAGTCATGTGACAAGGCATTTGTTCCCGTTCTACCCAGACTTCGGGGTCAAAACTGAACCACCGTACAGCGTCGTCTCCGGGTTGAATTTCCATTTTACTGTAATCAACAGAACGTTTATCAACCCGTGCTGGTGTCCCGGTTTTCAGTCTACCGGTTTCAAATCCTAGGCGGTTCAAAGTTTGTGTTAACCCTTCCGCTGCAAACTCTCCCGCGCGGCCTGCGGCCATGGATTTATTTCCCACCCAAATTTTCCCACCTAAAAACGTCCCCGTGGTGAGAATTACCGCTTTACAGTGAAAAGATACGCCAAAATAAGTTTCTAAACCAATAACTTCATTATGATCATTTAAGATTAAATCTGTCACCATCCCTTCTCGAATTGTCAAATTATCTTGATTTTCGACAATTCCCTTCATTATCGCCGCATATTCTCTTTTATCAGTTTGCGCCCGTAATGCCCAGACCGCAGGACCTCGTGAAGAGTTGAGGATGCGTTTTTGTAAGTATGTCCGGTCTGCCATTTTACCAATTTCCCCCCCTAAAGCGTCTATTTCATGGGTTAATTGGGATTTGGCTGGTCCACCCACTGCGGGGTTACAGGGTTGCCAAGCGATTTTATCTAAGTTTAGGGTCAATAGCAGAGTTCGACAACCGAGGCGGGCAGTAGCCAGTGCTGCTTCACAACCTGCGTGACCTGCACCGACGACAATTACATCATAAGCGTCTGGAAATTCAGTGAAATTGTGCATGGTCTTAGTTACAGAATTAAGTTAGTTAGGAATTATGATATAAATTCTCTATTATACATTATTTTGAATTTGTCGGTGATTGGCGATCTACTTGCAGCAGTGCTTTGGGATCTCAATATACCTAAAATTAAGTTAATTCTTAATCCGTTTCTACCAGAAAAATATAGGTTAAATGAACCACGAAGAAACGAAGATCACGAAGAAAGAAGAAAGATAGGTAATCCTATATTAGGAAGGGAGTAACTATCTTTAATTGAGATTTTTACACTAATAAATTTTCTATTCCTGTTGTTGTTCCTGCTGTAGAAACTTGGATAACTCTGCTATATTGTAACCGCCATTGTAAAGCGTTAGAAATTGTTAAGTAGCCTATTGCTGGGGGTGATTGTAAAATTCTTTCTGCTAGTGCGTTGCGTCCAATTTCATCTAAAGGAAAATTACGTTCTTCTAAAAAAGCTATCACATCATCTTTATTGCCATTGCGGCGGATAATTTCTTTAATTCCATAGGTAGTTTGATAGTCTCCAGTTCTTTCTTTAGTTACAAAAACGACATTCTGACATTTTAAATTGGCAGTTAGAGAACTATGATTATCAATTTTTTCGTATGCAAATATTAATAAGTTATATCCTAAACCATAGACTTTTTGACTTGCATTTCTAAATGGACAGGAAGACTGAGGCTGTTTAATAGATGTTACTTTTAAATCTACTTCTAGTCCCGGAAAATCTATACCTAACGCAGCACTACCAAGGGTATATTCATATCTTGAGGACAAATATTGATTAAAAGTAGACTCAACATAAGTTCCCACTGCTTTACCATCTGTAACTCCGTACAAATTATGAATTTGTGTTACACTTAATTCTGAGCAAAAATTACGTGCTGCCGTTTTTAAAGATTCTAGTGTTAGTAATTCCATTTTTAAATTAAATAGCCAAAGTTAATTGTTGCCAAGAAGATTTAGTAAATTCAATATTGCTTTTACCAATTCTTTGACATACCCATTCTACACAAGCAGGAACAATTGCATTACCAAATAAAGCATATTGATCATAAATTCTAGCAACCCGACACCAATCATCAGGAAAACCCATCAATCTGGCATATTCAACATTAGTTAAACGCCGAAATTTATCACCTACTTGATAACGTTCATAATGTCTTGATGTGGAAGCAGTTAATGTTGATGCAATTCCATTAATTCCAAATATTGTATAACCTAATCTTGCGCCTCCATCTTGATTATATAATAATTCTACACCATGACAATAACGATGTACAGCTTTACTTTTTTTAATTCGTTCTAAGGTATCAGATGTAAAATCAAATTGAGGATCTACTATTGAATCATCTTGTAAAATATCTTTTAATTTCTGTCTAGGCTTGATATCCGGTAAAGTAGAAAGATTCAAAGTTAACATTTTATTTTTATAAGCAATTCCCCAATTGTAATTCTTACCTTTATTTGTAACTATAGCCATCATATCTTTTTCTAATAATTCTTCTATATTTTCTAAATCAGTTAAATCTGGTTGAGTTAAGAAAACTGATGTATTTTGTAAAAGTTGAGAATTTATATGCACTGAATTTAACTTAGTCCCAAAAATTAAAATCCTGTCTCTATTTTGAGGAATACCAAAGCTAATAGGACTAATAATTCTCCATTCTATAAAATAATCTAATTCTGACAGTGCATTTAAAATCACTCGAAAATGATAGCCATTTTCCATTGTTAAAAGTCGTTTGACATTTTCTAAGAAAAAATATTTTGGTTGTTTTTTATCTATTATTTCTACAATACGCTCAAATAAAGTCCCTCTCACACTATCTCTCACACCCAGTTTTTTACCAGCAGGACTAAATGGTTGACAAGGGAACCCAGCAGTTAGTATATGATGATTGGGTATATCTGATATCGGGATTTTATTAATATCACCTAACACTAGAGAATCTTTCCCAAAATTACTTTCATAAACTTGACAACTCAATTCATTGATATCATTAGCCCATATAGTTTCAATATTAGCATTTGCCATACCCAAGCGAAAACCACCGATACCAGCAAATAATTCTACCGCTTTTAAATTCTCTGTTTTCATATATTAATTGTCTATTATTTAATAATTACTCATCTGTAAAATAATCGGAATCTATCTTTTTAATTTCGTAAATAGAGACAGTGGAAACACCCACATGATTATCAATCATTAATTGGGCTAATTCTTCTCCATCTATTAACACAATTTTACTATCTATAATAGATACATATTCTCTCGCTTCTTGAGAAAATCTGGAAGTAGTGATAAAAACACCTTTTCTTGCTCTTTGTCCATGTAAAGCCCCGACAAACTTTTGAATTTCTGGTCTACCAACAACAGTATTATCCCATCTTTTAGCTTGAACATAAACAATATCTAAGCCTAATTTATCTTCTTTAATTATACCATCAATTCCCCCATCTCCACTTTTACCAATTGCCCTCCCTGCATCACGTCTTGAGCCACCATAACCCATTTTTACAAGTAAATCTACTACTAATCTTTCAAAAAAATCAGGTGAACAACTTTTCACACGGTTAAGTAACTCTAATTCTAATTCTTTTCTAATTTTCTGATATCCAAACTCTATAGACTCCTGGGGTGTAGTTTCTGATGTTTCTATAATTTCTGGTTCTGATTTATCATTATCTTTTTTAGAAGTTCTAAATTCAATATACTCTGGAAACTGTCCTAGAAATTTGACATTAATTGCTGCAATATTTTGATTTAAAACATCCTTTCCCCGTGTGGTAATTTGAAAAAATCCTCTTTTAAGAGATTCCACTAAACCGGCTTTTTTTAAATGTGTTCTAGCCCAACCTACTCTATTATCAAAAACCGCTTGTTGTCCACTAGATAATAATTCCTTTCTTTCGTCATCACTTAAATTAAAAACATCAGCTAAAAATGTAATAGCGTCTCTTAAAGAATGTTCTTTACCATCACTTGCATATTGCAATAAAGGAAGCATAATAGCTTGAAAGTCAGGAATAGTCATTTTTCACAAATCAAAAAATCCAAATATTAACTTTTATACCATACTCTTGTGTTTTTTGGCAATATTTTTACATCACCGCATCAAATAGATATTATATTATAATGTATAATAATACAAAAGATAAAAAACTGACAACATAATTAATAAATAACTCTATGACTAAATCACATCGTCCTCCAATTCTTAAACCCGATGAAACATACACATTTCGTAAGTATTTTGAGTTAAGGTTTGCACCTGCGGATATTTTACAAGAATTAGGAGTCAATTTAACTAGAGGAACAATTGATTGGCCGGTAAGTAATAATCAAATATCTCGATTAATTGATCTCCAAGAACGATTAGAAGACGCAATGCAAAGAGTTAGTTTAACAAGCGAAGCTGCAAGAAGAGAAGTTTTAATTGCACCCATTCTCTTAGAAGTTGCACATATTACTGAATCTAAAATTAATATTGAATATCCCATTGAAATAAATCAATTTTTGCGGGGTGACTTAGATTATTACCTGCAATCTCAACATCAGGTTTTGATTGTGGAAGCAAAACACGCAGATTTAACACGAGGATTTACTCAACTTGCAGTGGAATTAATTGCTTTAGATCAATGGATTGAAGGAGATGAACCAATATTATATGGTGCTGTAACAACTGGAGATATTTGGCAGTTTGGCAGTTTTCAACGGGAAAATAAACTAATAACCCAGGATATAATGTTATATCGAGTTCCTACTGATTTAGAAAAATTGATGCAAATTTTAGTAGGAACTCTTACCCAAAATTAATAAATGTAATTTTCTAACTTCTTCCTTTGAGTCTTTGCACCTTTGCGTGAGAATTTAATTAAACCCCCTACAAAAAGCAGAGGGAATAATCAAACCTTAAACCTTGGGTTTAAAAGTCGAAGCAACGTGCAAATCTTTCAATTGTTTTGCGTCTACATTTCCAGGAGCATCTGTTAATAAACAACGCGCTTGTTGAGTCTTAGGAAACGCAATCACATCACGAATTGATTCCTCTCCAGATAACAACATTACCAAACGGTCTACACCGTAAGCAATACCACCATGGGGAGGAGTTCCATATTCAAAAGCTTCTAACAAAAAGCCAAATTTACTTTGTGCTTCTTCTGTGGATAAACCAATAGCTGAAAACACCTGTTCTTGAACTTCTCGCTGATAAATTCGCAAACTTCCACCACCAACTTCAAACCCATTTAAAACTAAATCATAAGCTTGAGCGCGGGCGGTTTTTAAATCATTGATATCTTCAGGATGAGGGGCTGTAAAGGGGTGGTGTAATGCTTCTAAACGTTTTTCATCTGCGTTCCATTCAAACATGGGAAATTCTGTCACCCAGAGCAAGTTAATTTTGTCTTTGGCAATTAACTTAAATTCCCTGGCCACAAATTGACGAATTCTGTCTAAGGTTTTATTCACAGTTCCCGTATCAGCAGCCGCAAATAATAACAAATGTCCGGCTTTTGCACCTGTTCTTGTTAATATTTCCTGCTTTTGTTCCGGTGTCAAATTATCTTTAATTGCGCCAATAGTATCAATTTCACCATTTTCTCGCACGCGAATATAAGCTAAACCTTTCGCTCCAGCTTCTGCGGCTTCGCGGAAAATATCACCACCTGGTTTAATGCGAACATTAGAAATGGCATCGTTACCGTTAGGAATGGGGAGAATTTTTACGATACCACCGTTAGCGATCGCTTCTCGAAAAACTTTAAAACCGGAATCTTTTAAAACGTCAGAAACATCAACTAATTCTAAACCGTAGCGGGTATCTGGTTTATCACTTCCATATTTCGCCATTGCTTGCGCGTAAGGAAGCCGAGGAAAAGGACGAGGTAAATCAATGCCTTTCACGGTTTTGAAAATATGACAAACTAACTTTTCGTTAAGTTCGATAATTTCATCTTCAGACATGAAACTCATTTCCATGTCTAATTGGGTAAATTCCGGTTGTCTGTCAGCCCGTAGATCTTCATCTCGAAAACATCGCGCCACTTGATAGTATCTATCCATTCCCGATACCATCAATAATTGTTTGAAAAGTTGGGGAGATTGGGGTAATGCAAACCATTCACCTTCATTCACCCGACTGGGAAGAATATAATCTCGCGCCCCTTCAGGAGTAGAACGGGTGAGAATGGGGGTTTCAACTTCAATAAAACCTTCTAGGTCTTCGAGGTAACGCCGCATGGCTTTAATCACCTGATGACGCAATTGCATATTTTGCGCCATGCGTTCCCGTCTTAAGTCCAAATAACGATATTTTAATCGCAAATCTTCCCGTACTGTTTCCGTGTCTGCGGTGGAAACTTGGAAAGGTAATTGTTTGCGGACGGCGTTGAGTAGTTCTATTTTATCAGCATAGATTTCCACTTCGCCAGTAGGAAGTCGGGGATTTAGAGATTCTGGAGGACGTTGGGTAACTCTACCGGTGATGGCTACAACATATTCATTTCTGAGTGCGTTAGCCTGTTCATAGGAGTCTGGGGTGCGCTGAGGATCGCTGACGATTTGGACAATACCAGAGCGATCGCGTAAATCTAAGAATATCACACCACCGTGATCGCGGCGACGGTCTACCCATCCGTAAAAGGTAACAGTTTCACCAATATCTTCTTTTCGGAGTTCGCCGCAATAGTGAGTTCGCATAGTTGTTAGTTCTTTGGTTTCGGGCTAGGTTGGTTAAATGTCAAGGCTTCCCCATTATCTAGCATCAACAGTCATTGTAGTAGTTTTAGTCCCAAAAAAATCAACAAAAATAGTTAAATAGTTATTTTTAAGCACTTAAGTAAGTGAACAGAAAAAAACCGACATAAGTAACGAAAAGTAAAGTTGCCCGAAACCTCTTCCCTGTTCCCTGTTCCCTGTTCCTGTGTTCCTGTGTTCCCTGTTCCCTGTTCCCTGTTCCCTGTTCCCTGTTCCCTGTTCCTGTGTTCCCTGTTCCCTGTTCCCTTGTCATAACGACAATTTTTAACGCCAACCTACTTGTAAGTCTCAACTAAACAGATACACTCTCCTTGAATATATTTTTGTACGGCAGATGTATTCAAAAACTTTAAGTTTTGTGAATAATACCTCATATACTGAATATTGACTTGAGTTCGTGTCATCATAACAGTGTTTCCACTAAAGTATCAATAATATAGACAGGATTACCGCCTGGAATAAAAATACTTGTAATTCCGAGGAAAAAAGTTCAAAAAACTAGGAGAAAAGCAAATGATAATTAAGGGTACGATAAATAATGATGGACTCGTAGGTACTAAAGACCATGATACCATCTTAGGTGGCAATGGCAATGATACCATGGATGGTGGTGTAGGAAATGACTACATTGGCGGAGAAAGTGGGAATGACTACATTCTAGGTGGTGTGGGAAATGATGCACTCTTTGGTGGTAGTGGAGACATTCAAACCAATAGTGGTAATGATACCATAGATGGTGGTGTAGGAAATGACTTCATCCACGGACAGGATGGAGAGGACAATCTCTATGGAGATAACGGCAATGATACCATCTTAGGTGGCAATGGCAATGATCTCATAGAGGGTGGTACGGGAGATGACTCAATCTTTGGTGATGACACACTTTTAGACGAACACTTTGATAGTGCTGGTTACCTTTTCAACGCAACTGTTAATAGTTATGGTAACGACTTCTTGAAAGGGGGTAACGGTAATGATGTAATTACAGCTTCCTTAGGAAGTGACCTGTTATCTGGTGAAAACGGGAATGATATCATCACCAGCATTAGTGATTCTAACATACCGGCTGAAAATAAAAACAATGTTCCTGTTGGCGCGACAATAGCTGACCTTGTTTTTGACCCAGCATATTTTAATCCTGATGGTCTGCAAGCAAATGATACACTTATTGGTGGTGCAGGTTCAGATACTTTCGAGTTTAAACTGTTGATTAATGCAGGAGTTGATATTTACGAAAAACACATTCAAGCCGACGGTAAAATTGATTGGATGGGTGTAGCTGGAGAAAATAACAACTATCACGACCACTGGGTTGACGGTATTGGTAGTGATACGATTATGGATTTTAGTGGTACTGGCGGCCAAGGAGATAAGATCAAAATTATCGGTCATACTGTCACCTACAAACTTCTTTCAAGCACAGCAACTCAGGTAAAACTGGGACTTTATAGTGATCAAGGGGCTGACGGTAAAAGAGGAACTGGCGCTCATGATTTGGATGTACTTGGTATTGTGACAGTCAACCATGATGGCAATTTCAATATCGCTAACGACATAGCGGTTCAAACTCCAGATATTGGGTCATTTAGTGGTGTCGTCGGTGGGGAAATTCTCGGTACTTCAGGAAATGACACAATCGTAGGTGGAGGAGGTCAGGATAGGATTCTAGGGCTGGCTGGAAATGACGCACTCTATGGTGATAAGCCCCTGTTGGCTACAGATTTTGATAGTAATGGTTACTTGAAGTACGCAACTATTAATACTTCTGCTGCTGGCTCGGATAAGTTGAGCGGAGGTCAAGGTAATGATACACTCGAATCAGCCTTGGGAAGTGATACGATGATGGGTGGTAGCGGTAATGATCTGATCACCAGCTTGAGTGACTCTAATATACCAAAACAATCTGTTGCTGTTGGTGCAACTATATCTGATCTTGTCTTCGATGCACAATTTTTTAATCCCGATGGTCTACAAGCAAATGATACACTGATCGGTAATACTGGGTCAGATACCTTTGAGTTTAAACTATTGATCAATGCTAAGGAAAATATTTACAAGCAACACCTCCAAACCGGCGGTATCGTTGATTGGATGGGTGTGGCTGGGGAAAATAACAACTATCATGATCACTGGGTTGAGGGTATTGGCAATGATACAATCATGGACTTTAGTGGTAATGGCGGAGAAGGAGATAAGATCACAATTATCGGCCATACTGTAGCTGTGAAAGTTATTGATGGTAATGGAAAAATTAAAGGAGACATTAGTAGTATTAACATTACTAATGGTATAGATGGTCAAATCAGGCTGGGAGTTTATAGTGATCAAGGAGCTGACGGTAAGAGGGGAAATGGCGCTCATGACCTGGATTTACTCGGTATTGTGACAGTCAATCACACTGGTAAATTTATTGGTAGTGATATAACACTTCTAGGTCCAGATATTGGGTCATTTGTTTCCGCTTAATATTCATGGAAAGGTTAGAAATTGGGTTGGAAAAAGCCTATATGACCAGATTAAGCTTTAACTGATGACCAACTCCCTATTTTTCAGTTTTGAGGTAATCCGTCAATAGGAAGGGCTTAATTGCGGTTATGAAATACCGCGAGATTTCAATAGAACCGTGGGGATTTTCCTCAAGGCAATGTGGGATACCACCTTTATCAACTCAGTTGGTAATGTTGTACTAGAAATTCAGGATATCTGAGATATCCTGAATTTCTCGGTTAAAAGTATCAATAATGTAGTTTCGATATGGCTGAATTAGGAAGCCTCACCTTTTCTAAGACAGGGTCAGGTTTTTTTGATGTCTGGGAATAAAATTTATTAGGGTCGGATGTCTACTCCTGCGTCCACTGCATCAAAACCGTCAGGAAATATAGTCTTAGTATCGGCGATCGCCCCATTTAAACGCGCCTCACTTAAATTCGCTCTACTTAAATCCGCCTGACTTAAATCCGCCTGACTTAACTTCGCCTCACTTAACTTTGCCCTGCTTAAATCTGCCCCACTTAAATCTGCTCCAATTAAAATCGCCCCACTTAAATTCGCCTTGAATAAATTTGCATAGCTTAAATCCGCCCCACTTAACCTCGCCCTGCTTAAATCCGACCCACTTAAATCCTTGTCACCAATACGCGCTCGGCTAAGATCAGATTCATTATACGCATAGGAAGGACTAGGATTGAGGAATAGAACCCCACTGAATACTGAAAATGCTATAACCAGCACCATCAGAAAACTTAGGGA